>JBCDCL010000084.1:0-9021 GCA_039182175.1 Planctomycetota bacterium | reverse complement strand
GGGCTCGCACAGCTTCTTGTAGATGTTGTGTGATTCGAGCAACGCCGTTAACGCTTTGCCATACTCGTCCAGCGAATCGTAAACGCCGTAAAGTGTGCGTAGCGAATTGGCGTAGTCGAAACTCTCTTCGCCGTAGCCTAGCCGAAAGCGATCGCGTGCCTCGATGGCGGGCGCTAGCGCCGAGGCGTAGCGGCCCATGTCGAGGTAGAGAATGGCCAGAGAATGATAGATCTCGGCAAGCCGGGTGTGCTCAGGACCGTAGAGCAAGGTGCGGGTAGTGAGGGCTTCTTGCAGCAGCTCTTCGGCCTTGGCGAGCCGCCCGGTACGCCGCGCAGCAACCGCGGCAAAGATCTGGGCATCGGCCGTATCTTCGTGCCGCTGGCCGAGGAGGTTGCGACGCAAGTTGGCGGCTTGGAGGAAATCTGCGTAGGCTTGCTCGATACGGCCGACATCGCGTCGCTCGGCGCCAAGATCGATCTGCCAAACAATCACCTCGCGATGATCTTCGCCGAGCAATCGCTTCTTGATGGCGAACGCCTGCTCCATGGCGCCGATGTTCGCTCGGCCGGCCTCGTCTGAGAGTTCGCCATACGCTCGGTCCCATAGAGCGTTGGCGTCGGCAAGCTCATCGCGTTGTTCTGGCGAAAGGGCTGCTTCTCGGCGTGCTTCAGCCAGCTCGCAACGGGCATCGGCCACCAGCCACGGTTCGTCGGAGTAGAACTCTTCCGCAAACTCGGCGTACGCTTCGCGAGCGGCAAGCATCACGGCCGTTTCGTTGACCTCTTGAGCCAGATTGGCGACTTCGGTCAACAGGCCGGACCAATCGTAGGGGTCGAGCCCCGCGGCGCCCGGGCCGCGTCGATGGATCGCCGAAGCATCCGGGTTCGATTGGCGTGCGGCGCCGGGATCCAATTGTTGCCAGATGCTGGCGACCCGCTCGCGTGCCGTTGTGAGATCGCCAACGTCGCGGTCGATCGCCATATGCTGCACGGCGATTCGCAGCGTGAATTCGTTACGCAAACCTGTGTTCGACGCATCAACACTGCCGAGTAGCGTTTGCAGATCGTCGAGCGCCTGGCGTGCCTCTTCGTACTGCTCTAGCCGTCGGTGCGAAGCAGCCAGTGAGATGCCCCCATCGAAGCAGGACTCGAAACAAATGCTGTCGCCTTCCTGGCAAACGGCCAACAACTCTTGGTAGTAGGGCAGGGCTTCGGCGAACTGCTCACGAGCAAAAAACAACTCACCCACGTTGTAAAGCGACATGCAGAAGTCGCACTCGCTACGATCCTCGGCATTGCGTTCCAGGTCGACCGACTCAACGTAGAGATCGATTGCCTCGTCGTAGCGTTCGATCGAGAAATAGGCGTTCGCTAACTCGTTGAGTAGCGTCGCCAGTTCACTGGCGCTGAAGTCGGGAATTTTCCGAGCGACGGCGACCGCTTTTGTAGAAGGCTCCAACGCCTTGATCGGCCAGCCCCCTTGTTGGTAGTAGCCGCCCAGGTCGCTCAGCGCGTTGGCGTATTCGAGGATGTCGGTCTCGCCAAGAGCTTCGAGTCGCGTGCACGCTTCTTGGAGCACGGTCTCTGCCCGACGATCGGCCCGCCATGCGAGAATCCGGCCCTGCAAGCAGAGCGCCGAGAGGTAATCGCGATCGTCTTTGCCACCGGCATTGGCGTAGATTTCGGCTGCGCGTGTAATCCGATCGAGGGCCGTCTTGTCGGGCTCGTCGAACTGCCGGGCCAGCTCTTTGAGCAACCGGGCGTACTCGGGGTGACGGTCGCCGATCGTTTGGCGAAGAGGTTCGAGCAACGCCTCGAGGGCCGTTACCGATTCTTCGCCATCGGGCAGCGTCCATGCGTAGTCGAACTGTGCGAGGACGCCCTCGTACGAGTTGGGCCCGAATAGCTCGTACACAAGATCGCGTCGCTCACCCTGGAGCGTATTGGCTTTGTCCCAATCGCCCTCATCCGTCGCGGCGTTAGCAGCGAGATTTAGCTCCACTGTTTGGTCGTATTTGTCTAGCTGCATAGGCGCCATGCGTTTCAGCAGGCCAACCCGCCGCAGGTCGGCCCGCAACTCTGGCAGGCGGTAGTCGTCGGCGCCCCACGTCGCCAATACGTTGGCGATGCCATCACGCAAGCGCTCGGCGGCCAGCTCCCAATCGCGATCATCCAGCGCATTGAGGCCCGTTGTTCGCTGTAGTCGGACGAGATTGTCGATCATACGCTCGTAATTATGATCCCCTCCGCCTAGCTGCTCCCGCCACAGTTTGCTTGCTATTTGATAGTGGTGCAGGGCCTCCTCGTAACGCTCGTCGATGTCGAGCATGACCGCCAGGTTGTTGTGGACAATCGCATAGTCCGGATGGTTAAGACTACCGGCAGCGGAGAACGCGAGGATTGCCTTTTGGTAGTACTCCTCGGCGGCTTGCGGTTCTTCTTGGGCTTCGGCGAGCGTGGCCCAACAGAAATAGAGTTGCCCCAACACGGTATTAGGCGGCTGGGAGATTTGGGCGGTAAGCTTTTCAAGCCGCGCGAGCCGCCGATCGACGCCCAAGATCTTCCCTTGCTGAATGAGCCGGTGTTGTAGCGATAGCATCTCCTCCACAACCGTCAGGCGTCGCTCGCCAAGGAGTTCGATCAATACCTCGATGCGATATTGAATCAGCTGAAATTCCTTCGGCGTGTCGTGAACTTCCGACGCCAGCTCGACTTGTCGCTGCGCGTCGAGAAAGCGTTGCCGGCGAGTCCGCGGCAGCGTCGTAAGGGCGTCGACAAGCTCGACATTCTCCTTGGCGTCCGCCACTCGCCAGTCGGTTGCCGGATAGGCTTCGCGGGTGAGGGCCTCCGCTTGCCGGGCATAGTCGAGCGCGACCGCCGGCTGCTCTAGCTCCAGATGAAAAAGGGCCAACTCATCGAGACGCCCGCGGACGCGATCGTCGCTATCGCCGTAGAGTTCCCTTGCGAGCCGGTAGAGCTTTTCTGTTTTCTCAACGGCCGTTTCCAGCTCGCCTTCTAAGTAAGCATCGTAGGCTTGCTCGATCAACTCTTGCCGCTGCTGTTCTTGCGTTACCCGGTCTGACCCGACGCGGGTATCGGCGGCGGGAGCCGCTTGGAGTTCAGCGGCCTGAGCTGCTGCTTGATCGTCGGCCATCGCCGGCTGGGTGACGACCTGCCCCACTGCCGGCGAGCAAGCGATCAGCGTGGCGGCAGCAATTTGCAAGAACCGATTCACAACCAGCGCCCATGTTGAGCCAATAAATGCCATCCATCCTCTGCGAGAAAGAGGCGAATGCCTAGCACGCCATTCTACACACCCCTCGCCAGGTGGGGTCCGTCTATCGTAGCTCGCTAGTGGCGGAGAGAGAAATGTAGCCTGCTGGAACAGGGCGGATCTGGAGAGGTCGGCGACCGTGCGCGATGGCCGCAAGACACTTCATTTGCAGGCATTCGACAGCAGCAGGCCCTCGCGGCCCGCGGCGGCCATTTTGGCGAGTGCCTACCGCAGCCACCGCGTCCTTACCAGCAGGGCTGCAAACAGTAGTGGCAGCAGCGAGGGCTCGGGGACCGATATTGGTTCGTTGCCCGGGGCTCCAAAGTTTTCTCGCCAAACAAGGTAGTCGTCGATCGTGTACGTGCTACCGAGCCCGTCTCGCCAGACAGTGTAGTCGACCGCATCGACCGAGCCATCGAAGTTGAAATCGCCACGCATGGCCTCTTCGACCAAGATAAAGCGAACGCCATCGGCGATGATTTTGCCATCGACCAACGCATCGGCGAAGATATCGAGCCCCAAAGTATCACCGGCAGTGAAACCAAACGTGCCGAGCGATCGCCACACGCCGCCGTCGAAGTCGAACCCGTTGCCGGCCGCGTTGAGGCTACCTTGGTCGATGCGTAGCATTTGGTCGCCATCGGCGGTAAGCACTCGGATAGGGGTCTGGGTCGAGCGACCGGAAGAGGGCTGATTAAACCATTCACCGATGTGGCGAACGAGCACTTCGTATTCGCCCGCTACGCGCAAATCGGGCCGATAGCTTGCTACCGCGTTGGGATCGTTGGAATAAGAGAAGTTGTCGCCCAGGAAACCGCCGGGGAAGCCATCGTCGCTGACCCAATCGCCGGTAAGCGTGATCGCGTTCTGGTCGCTGTTGTCGATATAGATTTCTTGTCGCAGGTCCCATAGCGTGGCGTCGTCGAAGGCGGAGTAAACTTCGGCGCCGCTGAAATTGACCGAGTCGACCGTAACGCCGTTGCGTGTCTCGCGGGCGAAAACATCCCAACTATCGTTGCCCGGCCGAATCGAGAAACCAGCGACAGACAATGAGGATTCTTCGACGACGAACGCGGGGTTGTCACTGTCCGACTGTCCCGGGCCGACGTAATACGGGCCGATGATTTCTGCCCGGCCGCCGTTGATCACTTTAACCAAGGTGCCGGTCCGCTCTGCTTTGTAGCCCAGGATCCAGACATTGGCATTGTCGACCAGTACGCGGGTGTCGGGTTCGTTTGGATCGTTCGTGTCCGATGGCGCCTCGTTGTTGTACTGCCGAGCCCAGACATTTTGATTGCGGAAGATCATCGCGCCGGGCGCCTCGGCAGCGGGCTCTGGTTTGCCGCCGACAATGTCTTCGAGAAACAGATCGCCAGGATTCTCGGCGACTGGCACATAGTTAAGGTTCGCGACGTGTTTGAATACCAGCTCGCGCGACGAATCGTGTTCAAACCTCACCGGGTTACGTGAACCGAGTCGTCCGCCGGTCGTTCGTTCGATAAACACCGTCTCGGGCGTGCCGTCGGCGATGACGATCTTGCCGGTGTTGTTGGTGCGATGCAATTTTGATTCGGTGCCGACAATCTGTTCGACCTCGCCCCGCACCGTGAGGGTGCCGTCGATAATCCACTCGCCATTGGGCAGGTAGACGGTCTTGGCGCCCGAGTCGATGGCCGCTTGTATGGCTGCCGTGTCGTCGATCAAGTCGTCTGGACTGCCGCCAAACTGCAGCGGACTGGCCCATTCAGTGAGTGGATTGTTAGGCGAGACGGGCGTTTCACGAATTGGTAAACCAAGGCCGGTGTCAGGCGTGTCCGAGAACGCTTGATAGGTTCCGCCCCTATTGCGAAAGCCGCCCACGGGGCCTGTGTACCAGTACTCTTCGATGTCGCCTGGGACTGCGGTCCAGTTGCCGCGAAGGGTTTGCTGCGGGTTGCTGATTGCCTCTTCGTATCCCGATACTTCCACGTTGCGCGCATAGAGCGTTGGCGCCGAGTTATGGTTCGCGTTGAGAATCGCTGGCAATGAGGTCGAGGCGCCGCCAAGCCCGATCAGCTGGCTGTCGAGCAGCGTCAGTCGGCCATTGCCTGGATTTCCGCCGCCCGTATCGATAGGAATGCTGTTGCTGATCGCCGGCACATGGTTCTCGCTTCGAAAGTTTCGCATCGCGACGACGGCCGTATTGGAGTTTTGGAAGCCGACGACGTTTTGATTGCGAACCGTGATGTCCTCCAGCACCTTGCTGGCGACCTGAAACTGACTCCGAATGCCCGTGTCGAAGCCCTCGACTTCGACGCCCTTCACAAGCAGCGGGCCGATGTTGTCTGTATAGCCAATGTCGAGCCCAATGTGCCCCGAGCCGTCGCCGGAGCGAATCAGCAGATCGCGAGCTGTGCCTTGGTTGGACGCATTGTACTCTAGCCCCGTGGCCTTGGAGTTGCCTATGCCGATGTCAAACGTCAGGTTGCGGACGACGTTCTCGAAGTGATCGGCCGAGCCGCCACCCATTGTGAACATGGCGCCGTCAAACGGCGTCATGTCGGGATTTTGTAGATTGTCGGCGAGTTTGAGCACCACGCCGTCGCGAGATTGCCCCTGGAATACGTTGCGGGCTTCGAGGCTGCCGGCGTTTGCGCGGACGAATCGCAGCGTGTCGCTGATGTCGTATTGCCCGTCGGGTAGGTAGAAGATTTTCTTTTGGCTAGGAAACGTGTTGAGGGCAGCCTGGATGGCTGCCGTATCGTCGATGCCATCGTTGGGCACTGCGTTGAGCAGCGGATCCGACGACCAGTTGGTAAGGTTGATCACGCCCGCATCAGCGGGGAACTCTACCGACGCCGCCGTTGCAAGCGTCGCCTGCCCGAGAAGAATTCCGAGACCGATCACCCAAACGAATGGGTGGGCGAATTGCCGGGAAAATGGTTGACAGGACATGCGAAATCCCTCGCAAGAAGTAGGTACGCGAATCGCTTTACCGCTTCGGCCGGCAGCCAATGGCCAAGCCGATAGAGAGCAGTAATGCCAGTCCGGTTGGCTCCGGAACGGCTAGAGAAGCATTCTCAGCCAAACTGCCAGGCGGTGTGGCGCCGAAGTTGGCACGCCACACTTGGTAATCGGCGATGGTGTACTCGCTGCCGAGGCCATCTCGCCAGACGGTGTAGTCAGCAACATTGACCATGCCGTCGCTGTTGAAGTCGCCCGGCAGGATGGCGGCTTCGATCAAACGAAACCGAGCCCCATCGGCCAGCACCTTGCCGCCACCATCGACCGTGAGGGTGAGCGTCGCCAGTGCGTCGAGTGAGAACTCGCCAAGCGATACCCACTGGCCACCGCCGGTGCGTTGATTAACCACGACGGTTTGATCGCCCGATGTCGTGGCGATGGTGGCAGGCGTCGTTTGGTCGTGGCCCGAATGGGCCTGACCGCCACGATCGTTCACCCAACGAAGAAGCACTTCGTACTCGCCCGCCACTGGCAAGTTTGGAGAGAATTCTGCAGTTGCGCCCGAGTCGTCCGAGAACAGAAAGTCCGACCCCGTAAAGCCGCCGTCGAATGCCATCGATGGCGACCAAACGCCGGTGGTCGAGAATCCGACCGTATCCTCGTTGTCGAGATAGACCTCTTGGCGAATGTCCCACAAGTCGTCGGCAGAAAAGCCCGAGTAGACGTTGGCTGAATCGAAATCGGGAGTCGTCAGCGTAACGCCATCGCGAGTCTCGGCTGCGAAGACCGCGTAGCCGTCGTTGTTGGGGCGGATTGAAAAGCCGGCGACCGACAGCGCGGAGTCGGCTGTTACGAACGCGGGGTTGGCGGCGTCCGACTCGCCGGGACCGTTGCGATAGACGCCGAGCAGCTCGGTCCGCCCGCCGCCCACCGTGCGAACAATGGTGCCTTCCTTTTCAGTCTTGAGCCCGAGGACCCAGAGGTTGGCGCCATCGACCGTGATCTTGGCGTCGGGCAGTTCGGGGTCGGTGGCGTTGGCGGCTGTTTCGTTGTTGTACTGTCGAGCCCAGACGTTTTGATTGCGAAAGACTTGCCCCTCACGCGACCCGCCGGCGACATCTTCAAGGAATAAGTCTCCTGGTGACTCCGCGGTTGGTTCGTACGACCACTGCGAGACATTCTTGAAGACCCAGGTGCGGTCCGAATCGTGCTCGTAGCTAACGCGGGGGAAGTTGCCGAGGCGGCCGCTAATGCGTTCGATCGTGACCGTCTCGGCGCCCGTGTCACCCAGCACCACTCGTCCGGCGCCGTCGGTGACGAAACTGGCCTCGGTTCCGATGAGTCGTTCGACCGAACCTCGCAGCTCGAGCGTTCCCTCGATATTCCAATCGCCATTGGGTAGGTAGATGGTCTTGGCGCCCGAATCGATGGCGGCTTGGATCGCCGCGGTATCGTCGATGCCATCGTCGGGGGCGCCGCCAAAGCTGGCGGGGTTAACCCAATTCGCGGTAGGTTCGTCGAACGTCGCCGGTGTCTCGCGAATTGGCAGGCCGAGCATCGTGTCCGGCGTGTTTTCAAACTGTTGGAAGGTGCCGCCGCGTCGCGATTGGCTTACGCCGGCGTACCAATACTCATCGATGTAGCCATCGGGCAGCCCCGTGTTGCCTTGGAAGGCTTGCGTTTCTCGCGTAGTGGCGTCGCCATAGCCGCTCGTCGTAACGTCTCGAATGTAAACCTGCGGCACGAAATTCCGCATCCGGATTGCAGACTGGCTGGCGGCGCCGGCCGTGCCCGTGAGCGTGCCGCCTACGAGCACCAGCCGCCCATTGCCAGGATCGCCACTGCCGGCAGGGCCAACGTCGATCACCGGCACGCTGTTCTCGCTCACCAGATTGCGAACCTGCACCGTCGCCGTGTTGCTGTTCTGCCAGCCCAGCACGTTTTGGTTACGCAGCGTGATATCTTCCAGCACTTTGCTATTGGCTTCGAACTGACTGCGGATGCCGGTGTCGAAGCCTTCGACGGTGACGTTCTTCACTAGCAGCGGACCAATCGTGCCGTCGTAGCCCAGGTCGAGTCCAATCTGACCAACGCCATTTATATCGGAGCTAAGAATCTTTAGGTCGCGGGCGACGCCCTGGTTCGAGGCGTTGAACTGCAAGCCAATTGCACTGGCGTTGCCGGCGCCAATGTCGAGCGTCAGGTTGCGAATGCTGTTTTCGAAGCGGTCGGCCGATCCTCCACCGAAGTTGAACATCGCGCCGGCGAAAGGAACGCCTCCACCATCGGTGAGGTTGTCGGCCAGCTTCAGCACCACGCCATCGCGGCTTTGGCCTTGCAGATTGATAAACCGCGCGGCGCCAGGAATTTGCACAGTGTCGGAGAGGTCGTAGACGCCGTGGGGAAAGTAGACGATCTGGTCGCCACCGCCGAACCGTGGCAGCACCGTGTTGTCGAGTAGCGTCTGTAGGGCGGCAGTGTCGTCAACGCCATCGTTTGGCAGAATGCCAAACTGCGTTACATCCAGAACACCGGCATCGGTCGGAAAAGTAACGCTCTGGGCAGGGCTGTCGCCGGTGGCAAGCGTCACTAGCGTGGCGACAACAAGACCAGCAAACCAGCCAGGTGAACCCGAGTAAGGTGACCCCCAGACATGTGGCTCTGAGACATGTCGCGTCGGGACAGATCGCGCTGTACGGGCGGGCGTCATAAGCATTCTCCAGATGGGTGCGAGGCAGCTTTGTCGGGCGCTGCCCCTACGCATACGCGATTGCGTCACGCCCCATACGCCGAGATCGCTCCAAG
>JBCDCL010000083.1:0-9174 GCA_039182175.1 Planctomycetota bacterium | reverse complement strand
CGGCGCCCAGCTCACGCATGGTGATCTGCTCGCCGTTGACGGTCGCCACAACACCCGGCATTTGATTGCGGAGCGTCGGATCGTTGTAGACGTTCTTCACGGTCGCGGTCTTTTGGACTGCTTCAAAAACCGTGCCCGCGACCTGGCGTAACTTCTCTTCCTTGATCTGCTCCTGCAGCGAGCTGCGCACCTCTTCCATGGCGACTTTGCGTGGCGGAATCTTGTTTTCGCACTTGATGATGGCGAATTGATTCTCGACCTGGATCACGGAAGATACTTGGCCACGCTCCAAGGCGAATGCCGCCTGTTCTATCAGCGGGTCGCCAACGTGCAGGCTTATCGGCTGGATGAGGCCGCCGATGCTGGCGCTGTTTACGTCTTCGGATTCTTGCATCGCCACGCGGGCAAAGTCGTCCGATCGGGCCGCCAGTTGCCGCTGCAGTTGAGCAGCCCGCTTGCCATCAGACAAAACGATCAGCCGGACTTGCACTTTGGGGCCAAACCGCGTCTCGTACGCCCGCAGTAGTTCGTCTTGCGTGACCTGGATCTCGGTCCCGGCTAGACGCCGGAGGGCGATGGTCGGCCAAAGGATGTCGCGCTTGTATTCTTCCGGCTTTACGCCGCGTTCCTTCTCAAGCAGACCAAGCCACTGCTCGCGATCAAGCTTGAAACGCTTCGCGATGCGGTCGACTTCGGCTTCAATGTCGGCATCGGTGACGGTGATGCCTCGGTTGCGGCAGCGGTGCTCGATTAGCCGCTTGTTGACCAGGCTCTCCAGCACGTCTTCGCCGAAGCGTTCGATGCACGCCTGGGCAAGTTGCTGCCGGTTAATGTCTTGGCCGTTGACGATGGCCATCACATCGTGCTGTGGCGGCTGATACTCCGGGATCGGCTGCTCGGCAGGCGATTGGGCCGACGCTTGCCGCACCGGCTGCGAGGCGGCAGCTTGATTCGCAGGCGATTGCGCATTCGCCTCGGGCGCTGTGCCGACGCTCTTGACAGCGGCGCAGACGGTGATCGCCAGAATAGCGATGCTACCCAACAGCCAACGACGGGACGTGCGAGGGGAAGTTTCTGAGCCGGCGACACGATGAGCCTGGCGAGCATCCTTGCGAGCCATAGCGGTTTCTCCATAAACCGAGCGGGAAAGCAGCCAACCCTGGCCGCCATAGGTTTCCGGTTAGGCGGAGCAACCTAACACGGCTAAGAGAATTGCAGCAAGACGAGAAGTTTCGGCGGCGCCGGCGATGCTAGCACTGCCGCTCAATCCGCTCGGCGTCGAGTTCTTCGCGAGCTTTGGAAAGTGCCGACGCAACCAGACCAGCAGGCACCGACACCACGCCAAGACCAACCAGCAGGACAAAGAACGTGAACAACTTGCCTCCCGCGGTCACCGGCGCGACATCTCCGTAGCCAACCGTAGTGAGCGTCGCGACCGCCCACCACAAGCTATGGAAGACGGAACGAAAGGCGGCTGGCTGTGCGTCTCGCTCGAAGTAATAGATGCCCACCGCGGACAGAAACAGCAGAATAGCGGTTACGAACGAGAAAAGCACAATCTCCTCGCGAGCGATCAGCAAAGCTCGGTGAAATCGCTGCACGGCTTCGCTGTACCTCGCCAGTTTGAAAATCCGGAAGAGCCGCAGGAGTCGAAAAGCTCGAATCGATCGCAGATCGATGCCAAGCGAAAGGTAGAAGGGCAAAATCGACAACAAATCGATGATGCCGAAAAAACTTGTTGCATAGCCTGCTTTACGATCTGCGACCCAGAGCCGGAGCAAATACTCGCCCGTAAACAAGAGAATCGACGCGACCTCGAACCATCGCAAGAAACGCTTCCATCCGGGCGAGAGATCGGGGAGCGTTTCTAAAGAGAATGTGACAAGCGACGCAACGATCAGCAGCTGAATGGTGATGTCAAACGCCCGCCCCGTCGGGTTGTCGGTCGATTCGACGATCGATTTAAGGGTAGGCAAGCGTGCGTTACCGGCATTGGCTGTCCGAGATGTACCCTTCGGCTATCGCAGATAGCCAACTGGCAATCCGCGATCCGCATTCCGCAATCGCGAATTACTCTTCCATCACCTCGGCTTCTTTCGCCTTAGCTTGATCGGTGACCTGCTTCTCGTACTTGTTCGTTAGCTCTTGTACGTCTTCCTTGTAGGTCTTGCACTCGTCTTCGCTGAGGTCCTTGTCCTTTTCCATCTGGTCGAGGTGCTTGTTGGCGTCGCGGCGGACGTTGCGGATCGAGACTTTGGTCTCCTCGGCAAGTTCCTTTGTGCGGCTGACCATCTTCTTGCGGACGTCGCCTGACAGCGCAGGGATGTTGAGCCGGATCACCTTGCCGTCAGACTGCGGGGCGAGGCCCAGGTCGCTGGCGATGATGCTCTTCTCGATATCCTTGATGGTCCCCGCGTCGAAGGGGCGAATCACCAGTTGCTGCGGCTCGGGGGCACTGACGCTGGCGACTTGCTTGATCGGCATCGGCGAGCCGTAGACTTCGACTTTTAGCGAATCGACCATGCCCGGATTGGCCCGCCCGGTCCGAATGCCGGTCAAGTCACTCTTGAACTTGGTGACCGCTTTTTCCATACGCTCTTCGGCGTCGAGCAGAATTTCGTCGGTAGTCATAGCGAAATCGGTGACTGGTGATTAGTGATTGGTGACTAGTGATTGCGTGCGTCTAGGCATTGCTTGACGCTGGCGCTCCGCTGACGCGGGTGCCGATGGTTTCGCCTCGGACGGCTCGTTCAATATTGCCATCTTGGCGATAGTTGAAGACCAAGATGGGCAAGTCGTGCTCCATGCAATGGGCAATCGCCGTTGGGTCCATCACGCGAAGGTTCTTTTCGCGGACCTCGTTGTACGACAACTCGTGGTAGAGCACGGCGTGGGGGTTGGTCTCCGGGTCGTCGCTGTAGACGCCATCGACGCGGGTCGCCTTCATGACGATGTCGCAGCCGAGCTCGAGCGCCTTTTGAGCCGCGGCAGTGTCAGTCGTGACGAAGGGCGCCCCGGTGCCTGCCGCCAAGATAACGATGCGACCCTTCTCCAGGTGCCGGCGAGCACGGCGGCGAATGAACGGCTCGGCGACGCCATCCATCTTGATGGCGGACATCAGCCGCGTTTCGCAGCCGATCGATTCCAACGCATCTTGCAACGCCAGTCCGTTGATTACCGTGGCAAGCATACCCATGTAGTGGGCAGTTGCCTCTTGGATGCTGCTCACTCCGCCAGCGTCGGAGTTGCTGGCGGTGAATTGGGCGCCCCGCAAAATGTTGCCGCCGCCAATGACGATGCCAATCTCAACGCCTTGCTCCTTCGCTCGGTAAGTCTGGCGGGCGATGTGCACGATCTCGGTCATGCTAATGCCACGTTCGCCAGTCGGGGCGAAGCTCTCGCCGGAGAGCTTCAGCAAGACGCGTTTGTAAATGGGCTTCGACATGGCAGTAGCTCTCGGCTAGCGGCGTTTTGGGGGGACGCGCCCACATGGCGGTGGCGAGCGGACACCGCCCGGCCAACTATCGCCGCAATCATAAAAAAGCCCTGGGTAAAGGCCCAGGGCTGAGTCGTTTTTGTTGTTGGCGATTAACTCGCCGCCGCGGCCGGCTCCTCGGCGTCGGACGTCTCTCCGACTTTCCAGAGCGTAAAGCCTTTGATCTCCATGCCGCCCTCTTTGGCGACTTTGCCGACCGTTAGCTTGTCGTCCAAAATGTAAGGCTGTTCGACGAGAACTTTCTCGGCGTAGAAGTTCCGCATCCGGCCGGTGATCATCTTTTCGATGATGTTCTCGGGCTTCCCCTCTTGGCGGGCACGGTCCTTCTGGATTTCTTCCTCCGCCTTGACCACTTCGGGGTCGAGTTCTTCTTTGGTCGCGGCCAGTGGCTTCATCGCGACGATTTGCATGCCGATGTTCTTGGCAAGCGCCGCGTCACCGCCGTCGGCTTCGAGCAAGACGCCCGTTTTGGCGTCGTGGTGGACATAGCCGCCACAGGCCGCATCGACGCGGTGAATCCTTGGCAGGCGGAAGACCTCGCGAATGCGGTTGACGATGTCGTCGCGCACTTCTTTGAGCGTCTTGCCAGATTGGCTGGGGCAGGGTTGCTCCCACAACTCGTCAGGCGTCGCGGCGCCGGGGCCGGTGGCTAGTTGCTGGGCAAGATCGTTGGCGAGTGCGACCACTTCCTCGTGGCCGGCAACGGGCGCCGACTCTACTTGGAGTTCGATAATCGCCCCGGCCGAGTCGCTGGTGAAGATCGCAATGCGGCCTTCTTCGGTGGTGCGATCGCCACGACCATCGATGAACGTCTCGCCTTCTTTGCGGAGGGCGTCCATCGCAGCCGCCATATCGCCGCCGGCGTCTTGAAGCGCCTTCTTGCACTTCATCATCGGAAGCTGCGTTTGCTCTCGTAGTTCCTTCACCATTGCCGCAGTAATTTCGGCCATCCTCGATTTCCTCCACTTGCTTTCTTCGCTGTCGTGTGTGAGATGGTGGTGCTAGTTCGCAGAGCTACTTATTGGCAGCAAGCGAATCACGTTGCCGCTGGCTCGGCGTCTTTGTCTGGGGTTGCCGCGGCTTCTGGAGCGGCCGCGGGTGTCGCGGCGGCCGGCTGCTTGTCGGCGCCCTCGTTGGCGACTTGCTGCTGCATCGAAGCCTGTGCTTTGCCAGCCAAGACGGCGTCGGAGAGGATCTTGGTGATCATCTCGATGGAACGCATGCTGTCGTCGTTGCCAGGAATCGGCAGGTCGACGGTATCGGGGTCGCAGTCGGTATCGATCAGCGACACGACAGCGATGCCCAGCTTCTGAGCTTCCTTGACGGCGTTCTTTTCTTTCTTGGGGTCGATCACCACCATGCACTCGGGCAACCGCGACATGGTTCGCATGCCGTTGAGGTTGCGGTACATTTTTTTGTACTCGCGGTTGAGCGACGCCTGAGCCTTCTTCGAGTACGCGTTGATCTCTTCGCCTTGGCGAATTAGTTCCAACTCTTCGAGCCGTGTGAGGCGATCGCGGATCGTGCGGAAGTTGGTTAGCGTGCCACCGAGCCAGCGTTCGGCAACGAAAGGCATACCGCACCGCAGGGCTTCGGCTTCGACACTTTCGGCAGCCTGACGCTTGGTGCCAACGAACAGAATCAGCCCGCCACGTGCAGAGACGTCGGCCAGGTACTTCTTGGCCCGCAGCAAGCCGCGAATGGTCTCGCGGACATCGATGATGTGAATGAGGTTTTTGCGGGCGTAAATGTACGGCCGCATCTTCGGGTTCCAGCGGCTGGCGCGGTGTCCGAAGTGTACACCTGCTTCGACGAGTTCTTTTACGAGGGTCGACACGGAATGGTCCTGTGGTGGCACATCGGCTCTGCCTGCGGATGGGCTCCGGCGAGGCCCCTCATAGGAGGGTGTCCGACGTTGGGTAACTCTCGGCCTGTGGGTTGAACGCTGCGGCCGGTCCGGGCCGATTGGCTGGTCGCAGTCCCTAGTGGGTAGCCCAGTAGAATATCGGGCCAGAGCAGATGGGTCAACGCGGAGAGGCGGGGTTCGTCCCCTGATTCGAGGGCGACTTCGTGTGCTAGGCGCCGATCTGGCGGAGTCCTGCCAGGACGGCGTCGTGCACGTGGCCGTTGGTGGCAAGAACGCCGCGATTGGCAGCCAGCGTGCGGCCGTGCGAAAAGTCAAGCGGCTTGCCATCAAGGTCGGAAACCCATCCGCCAGCCTCTTCAACCACGATCGAGCCCGCTGCCTGGTCCCAGATCTTCTCGCGATAGTCGGGCCGATCGGGCGACAGCAATCGAATCAGCATTTCGCCACCACCGGCGGCGAGAACGGCGTATTTGGCTTGGCTGTCCATGCCAACCGGATCGGCTGCTACGCCGAGGGCCTCGGCCAAGTGGTCGATGGCGCCCATATTCGTGTGGCCTTTTTCGACCGACCGGAGCATTCGCAGCTTGGTGGCGTCGGCAATTTTTGAGGTGCTGACAGGCGTCCAGAAAGTTGGCGTCCCATCCATCGGCTGGACATGCGTTCCTTGCCCACGCACCGCCAACAGAATGGAGCCGGCGCCCCCTTTGGCAGGTGTGACGCCACCTTCGAGTTCTGGGCAGGCCAACGCGCCTACTTCTACCTTGCCGCCGCGGATGAGGCCAAGCGCAACCGCGTACTGGTCACCACGCAAGAAGCCTTTGGTGCCATCAATGGGATCGAGGGTCCAAAACTCGTCGGTCGGCTCGCCGGCGCCTTGGTCGATCCAATCGGCAACCTGCTCCGGCGTCGCGTCGGGAATCACCGATTTGACGTAGTGGGTCACCTGAGCCAACGTTTCGGCGCCCGCGTCGGTCCGCAGCTCGGCGGCGTTCTCTTCGCCGATCAACACGACGCCAGGCATATGCTCTGACAATCGCTTGGCTACAAGCGCCTGAGCGGCGAAGTCGCCAACCGTCACCGGTGATTTGTCACCCTTGGTCAGGGCGTCGGACACCATTTCTGCCTGGACGCGGCGAACAAGTTGGCCCGCTTCGCGGACGGCGGCGACGGCAAAGTTGGCTTCGGGACTGTCTATCATGATGGCCTGCGGGTATACGAAAGAAGCCCCGGATCAGTGACCCGGGGCTTGCGATTGTACCAACTCAATCTCGAAGCAACCCCGCCAGGACTCGAACCTGGAATGAGGGAATCAAAATCCCTAGTGTTACCATTACACTACGGGGTTGTGGTTGCTGGCGAGCTGTTGCTCGTCGCACAGACGGGCAACGACCATCGTGTAGGTACTATACCGCGATTGGCTCGGAAGGCTAACCGCTTGGCGTCCGATTGGCAACCGAGAAGCAAAGTTGCTCAAGCTCTGTGGCCAAGTCGACGCCCACTTGGCTGACTTCTGCTGGTAAGGACAGGGTGAGCGGGGCGAAGTTCAAAATCCCGCCCACGCCGGCCGCTACCAATCGATCCGCCACGGTTTGCGCCGCCTCGGCCGGCACGGCAATCACGCCCAGCGTGACGCCTTCGGCAGCAATGGTCGCTTCTAGTTCCTCCAGCGGTTTGATCGGTACGCCTTCGATCGACTGACCGACTTTCGAGGGATCCGCGTCAAAAGCCGCGACAATGCGAAAGCCTTGCGGTGCGAATCCGCGGTAACCCAATAGTGCCTGGCCGAGGTTACCAACGCCAACCATGGCCACCGTCCACAGGCGATCTGTACCGAGAATCCCGCGGATGGCGGCAATTAGCTCGTCGCAGCGGTACCCAACGCCCGGGTGCCCAAAATGCCCAAAGTAAGCCAGGTCTTTGCGGACCTGCGCATCGGTGAAACCGAGCAATTTTCCTAGCTGGCTCGAGCTGACGGTCGCCTTCTCGTCACGCAGCAAGTGCTGCAACTCTCGCAAATAGAGGCTTAGACGGCTGACAACCGCTTTCGGCACTGAGTCCGGGTCGAGTTGGTCTGATTTTCGCTTGCCGTTCGACATGCAAATCCGCGGACAGTTCCAATGCCGTGCTGGTCCATTGCCGTTGTGGCAGGGCATCGCACTAAAGATTGCCGGCACGAGAGATTGCCAGCACGAGCCTCTTCTCTCGTCTCGTCACGGCGATCGCTACTAGGGCAATTTACGAGCGAATCGCCCAAACCGCAAGTTGAGTCAGCACTTACGCCTAGCCGCCGCCACGGGATGGGGACGGCATACGCCGCGACGCTGACTGCCGAAGTGCTCCGCTCGATCGCCACAACGCGCTAGTTGCGGTGGCCCGACGATCGCTGCTGGCGATACGCCCCGCATCGACGCTGCTTGCGTCAAATGCGTGCTGTTCGGCAAGGCCGGCACATTCGACACCGACTTTTCGTTCTGCCGCAGCTCTGCGGGCGATGCAAGCTGTTTCCCTGAAAAGGGTTAGCGGTGGCGTGAGGCGGACTGCCTGCCGTGAGGTGGACGCCTGCACCGACAGCGGAATTTGGGAAGAACAGCTAAGGAGCGGGGGTTGTGCATCCCGAAATATTTAACGACGGACCCGATCCGTTTGACCAGCCCCCCTATTTTCCCCGATCAGTTGTCGAAGGAGGCGAGACCATTATGAGAACCTTAGTTGGCATGCCGCTGCTGGCAGGCTTGGTAATCGTGCTTGCGTCGTCGCAAGCCGATGCCCGGTACTGCGGTGCGGTGCGCTACAGCAGTTGTGATCCCTGCTGTCAGCCCCAGACTCACACGGTTTACCGGACCGTGCGGAGCATCGAGTACGACCGCGTCGAAGAGACCCGTTACAAGACGGTCTACGACCGAGTCATGGAAGACAAAGTGGTGAACTACACCAAGTACGTCACCGAACAGCGTCAGAAGGAAGTTAACTACACGGTCATGGTTCCGACCTACGAAACCAAGACCCGCAACTACACGGTGATGAAGCCGGTTTGGGAAACCAAGACCCGCACCTACACCGTGAACAAGCCGGTTTACGAGACCGTCCAAAAGCAGGTGAACTACACGGTGATGAAGCCGGTTTGGGAAACCAAGACCCGCACCTACACCGTGCACAAGCCGGTTTACGAGACGATTCAGAAGCAGGTCAACTACACGGTGATGGTGCCGACGTACGAGACCAAGACTCGCACCTACACGGTGCACAAGCCGGTCTACGAGACCCGCACCAAGGAAGTTCCCTACACGGTGATGAAGCCGGTTTGGGAAACCAAGACGCGCAGCTACACCGTGCACAAGCCGGTTTACGAAACTCGCACTCGCGAGATTAACTACACCGTTCAAAAGACGGTTCCCTATACGAAGACCATCAACGTGAACACCGGTAGCTGGGAAACCCAGATCACCGAAGTTCCTGGTCCTGTCCGTAAGAAGGTTGTCCGCGAGCCGGGCACCTGGACGTACGACGCTTGTGGCTGCAAGTGCTGCTACTGCCCCGGCAAGTGCTACACGGTTGACGTGCAGTGCCCGCCACGCAAGTGCTGCAAGAAGGTTTGGGTTCCGCGTTGCGAAACTCGCGAAATCACTTGCTGCAAGACCGTCTGCGAGCCTCGCACCAAGACTTGCTGCTACAAGGTTTGCAAGATGGTTCCCGAGTGCAAGACCTGCACCTACAAGGTCTGCAAGATGGTTCCCGAGTGCCGCACGCGGACCTGCTGCTACAAGGTTTGCAAGATGGTTCCTGAGTGCAAGACCTGCACCTACAAGGTCTG
>JBCDCL010000082.1:0-9180 GCA_039182175.1 Planctomycetota bacterium | reverse complement strand
TGCGACGGCGAAGGAAGGGATGGCGTAAGGGTCGTGAACGAACTTCGCCAGATTGTCGAGCACCTGTTGCTGATGGATGTCGGCAACGGTGTTCGCTTGGCTAACTGTGTTGTGACGCAGCGCCCGTGCGGTGGTGCAGCCAGTGGTGGCGACGGTTGTTGCGAGCAAGCAGAGCGTGATCAGTAGCGTTCGTGACATCGGACGACTTCCTGTCGTTTCAGACGGCCGGTTCGGAGCGGGCGGCGCGCTATGGGCGGGACGATCCAGCTTCGCAAACGCTATCGACGACTGGCGGTTTCTACGCTCGGCGATTTTTCGGAATAACCGGCAATTGAGGGATTACCCCTACAACTGGGCGTTAAGCCTTGCCGGTTGCGTTGGGTTGCACGGTGTGTGGCTTAGCCGGCCGTCGCCGACGCTAGCACTAGATGTTTCTGTGGTGATTGAGGTTGACCTTGTTTTGGCGATGGGCAATGTTGCTCCGCGAGTGAGTTGCACGGCCGTTGCTTTGGGCGTGTGACTTGCCGGCTGTCCCGCCTTCGACCCTCTACCTGCCCCGCCTGCACACGGAAGTGCCTGCCAATGATTTGCTCACCAACGCTGCGGACCGCCACGGATGTGACGATGGTTCGCCGCCCGATCGCTAAGCGATTTTTTGCAAGCATCGCGACGCTTGGTTTGTTAACCACGTGTTGCGTGGCGCCCGTCGATGGCGCCCCGATAACTTTCGATTTGACGGGCGACGCCGAACTGGCGGCGGGCGTGCCGCTGACGGTGACGACCGATGGCGTCGCTCTTACGGCCACGGGTTGGACAACCGGTGAGTTCATCACCGCCAATGCCCCGTTCGCCAGTCCTTCGCCCCGCGGGCTAAGCCAAACGGTCAATGGCCTGGGCGTGTTTGCTGGCATCGACACGCTGGATGTTTCGCAAACGGATGGCTTTGGCGCCGCGGAGTCGCTCCGCTTTCAATTCTCTGAGCCGGTGCGGCTGACCAAGGTGACTTTTTCCTTGGCGACGGTTGATGATGAGTTCGACTTTGGCATCGGGCCCAACTTGGATCCGGCAGGCGTGGCCGACGTGCAAGTGAATTTCACTTTCGGCAGCGACTCGATCACGACCGTCGGCACGCCGCTCGGGCCGGGCACGTTGCCGATCGCCGATTTTGATGTCGCCATCGGTCCGACCGTGTTTATCGGCGGCGAAGAAGTGGAGCCTGATGGACAGACGTTCGAATTCTATCTGACCGACTTCAACGACGACTACAAAATCGTCTCGCTCACGGCCGAGCCGGTGATTGATCTGGGGCCGGACGATATTCCCGAACCGGCAACGCTGCTGCTCGGTTTGCTGGCGGTGCTGGGTGGCGGGACGAGTCGCCGCCGCCGGTAGCAGCCGGCAGCCGGCAGCCGGAAGACTAGAGCGGCGAGTCTAAGCTGCCGCAAGGGCTTGGCCTTCTTTCTCGGCAGCCCGTTTGATGCCGCCGAGCATGCCTCCGAAGACAAAGTGGTGCAGCGGCACCACCGCGTACCAATAGGCGAGACCGAACAAGCCTTTGGGGCGGAAGCGGGCGGTCATCGTTAGCTTGGTGCGTGGCCCGCCCGTGTGAGGCTCAGCTGACTCGGACGGGCCCAGTGCGGCATCGGCCTGATCGACTGGATCGATCTTGAAACCGAGCTGCGCGACGCCGGGCAGCTTCATCTCGGCATGCAGCAGCAATGAGTTCGGCCGCTGGACGCCAACCACACGCCAGAAGTCGAGGGCTTCGCCGTACTCGATTTTCTCTTTCAGCCGCCGGCCGCGTCGCAAGCCGGGACCGCCAACGAGCGTATCCATCCAGCCGCGGATTTGCCACAGAATGTCGCCGGCGTACCAGCCGTGACCACCGCCGACGCGACAGACGGCGTCGAACACGGCGTCGGGGCTGGCGTTGATTTCGATCGATCGCTCGTCGACAAAGACTTTGCCACCCGCCCAATCGGGGTCGCCCGGGATGGGGCCCGCGGCGGACCAACGGGTCTGGATCCATTCGGCAGCCGTGCGAGCGATTGCTTTTTCGATCGCTTGCCGCGCGGTCAGCGCCTGGTGGGGCATGAGTCGCTGGGCTGTTTTTTCGCCGACCACCACGCGGTTGCTAAGCCCCTCGGCCAGCGGCCGCGCGATGCGATAGGTGACGGGCGTGACGAGGCTAATCCAGGCGCTGCTTAGCCGTGGCGTCAGAAATGGAATGCCAATCACCAGCCGCGGCCGTAGTTCCAACTCCTGGGCCATCACCCGCATTAGTTCGCGGTAGGAGAGCACATCGGGCCCGCCGATTTCGAGCACTTCGCCCCTCGTCTCGGGCACGCGAAGGCATTCGGCCAGCCAGTAGAGCACGTCGGCGATAGCGACCGGTTGGCACTCGGTCTGCACCCACCGCGGCGTGAGCATCACCGGCAGTCGCTCGACCAGATAGCGAAGGATCTCGAACGACGCCGAGCCCGAGCCGATAATCATCGCGGCGCGGAACGTCGTGACCGGCACGCCGGTTGACGCGAGGATATTTTCGACTTCGCGGCGAGAGCGTAGGTGCTCGCTGAGGCCCGAGCCCATCTCGCCGAGCCCGCCGAGATAGATGATCCGCTCTACGCCCGCGGCGGCTGCCGCTTTGGCGAAGTTGCGAGCTAGGCGTTGGTCTTCCTTGGCGTACTCGTCACCCGTGGCGACCATCGAGTGGACGAGGTAATAGCCAACCTGGCAGCCACGCAGTTTCTCTGTCAGCTGGTCGACGTCGGACAAATCGCTCTGCGCGACTTCGACTCCCGCCAAGTCTCGCCACGGGCGTTCGTCTAATTTTTTGGGCGCCCGCACTAGGCAGCGGATTGCATGGCCGCGTTCGATCAAGAGCGGCGCAAGCCGGCCGCCAACGTAACCGGTGGCGCCGGTGACGGCGATCTTGGGAAGACTGCCGTCCGGTTCGGGAACGTCCGTCGGCGACAAGTTCAACGCCGCCGTCGGCGTGCCCAGTTTTTGCTCTTCCGGCGTGAGCGTCATGACGAAAGACCACTTGCGTCAGGCGGCAACCGGAGTGACGGTGCGACGACCGCCAACAAGGCACTCGGTTGCGGCAGTATTTCTATCGCCGGGAGTGACGCAACTTGCACGCGTACCCCCAGCCCGAACACCTGAAACAGTCTAAGCAAAGGCTGCAGGGCAGGCGACGCCGATCGACGCATCTTCCACGCACTACGCAGCGATGCAATCGTTACTTGCAGCCCGGCGCCGACGCCTTCGATCACTACCGGTTGGCCGAGCGCCTCGCCCTGGAGCCGCCCGACCACCGCTAGTTTGGGCCCGAGACGCCGTCCTGCGTGCGAATCTTGATGGTCCCCGTGAGCACCCACTCGGCATGCTCGGCCTTTTCGCCGGTGCCGCTGGGAATCTTCAGGTGCATGTCGTCGAATTCGTACGTGATCTCGGCGCCCCGGCCGGTCAGCCGATCGTAAAGTCCTACCGCCAAGTCGGGCCAGTTGGTTGTGTGCGTGCTATCTGCCATCGGTCGCTCCGTGTTTGCAAGAGTGAGTAGAGAAAAGCGTCACGTGGCGACTGTAGTTTCCCGCAGCAAAAGGAGAAGCGTCAAGTCATCGCCCGCAACGACGGTCATATGAAACGCGAACATCCCTTGCGTGTTAGACGCTCTGGTTGGAGCGATATCGATCAATCGTATCACTAGACATCCAAATTCTTCACATCCAACGCATGTTTCTGGATGAAGTCGCGGCGGGGTTCGACTTGGTCGCCCATCAGGACGCGGAAGAGGTCGTCGGCGGCGCCGGCGTCTTCCATTTTTACTTGCAACAGCGTCCGGTTGGCGGGGTCGAGCGTTGTCTCGCGTAGTTCCTCGGCGTTCATTTCGCCCAGGCCTTTGAAGCGGGTGATCTGCAAACCCTTTTCGCCCGCACTGCGGATGGCGCTGGGCAAGCCGCGGAGGTCTTCTAGGCCCGTTTCGTTTTCGCCGCGGCGGAGCGTGTACCGGCTCCCCTCTTCGCCCGTCCGCTCGGCAGGAATGAGGGCGTCGATTTCAAAGCCAAGCTTGGAAAGGTCTTTGAGCAGCGTGTTGATCGTCCGCACTTCGTGCAGCTCGACAATGCGAAGCCGCTTCTTGTCGGCATCCGAAGCTTCGGTTTCGGGTTGGCCGTTGGCCTCGCCGTTAGCCTGGCCGTTGCTGCTCGGTTCGGCCGACTCGTCCGCTTCCGGTTGCGGGCCGACGGAGACGGGACCGGCGTCGACGATCAGCTCGCCACCGGCTAGCTTCTCTTGCTCTTGGACGAATTCGTCGAGGTCCGACCGGCCGGTGAACCACTGCTCTTGGGTCCCCAGGAAGACATGGTAAACGGGCAGCTTGCCCGTCTCGGGGTCTTGCCGCAGGGCGTGCATCTTGAGGCTGACGCCGCGTCGCTCGAGGGCGACCAGTGCATCTTCGAGCGCCGCCAGCGTGCGGACCAGCTTGGCCATCGCATCGCCTTCTACCACTAATCCATCGCCGGCGTCGAATACGCTATCGCCCAAGCCACGATCAAGCAGTTGGGACTTCATCTCTTCGTCGGTCTGCACGTACGACGCCTTCTTCCCCTTCACCACGCGGAAGAGCGGCGGCTGGGCAACGTAGACATGGCCGCGGGCGACCAGATCGTACATCTGGCGGTAGAAGAACGTCAGCAGTAGCGTGCGAATGTGCGAGCCGTCAACGTCGGCGTCGGTCATGATCACCACCCGGCCGTACCGCCGCTTGTCGACATCCTGCTCGCCACCAATGCCGGAGCCGATTGCCGAGATCATGCTGCGGACTTCTTCGTTGGCGAGGACTTTGTCTTCGCGACTTTTGTAGGCGTTGATGATCTTACCCCGCAGCGGCAAGATGGCCTGGAACTCTCGCATCCGGCCCCCCTCGGCCGAACCGCCGGCCGAGTCGCCCTCCACCAGGTAGAGTTCGCACTTGTCGACGTCGCGACTCGAGCAGTCCCGCAACTTGCCGGGGAGCGATCCACCCGACAGGGCGCCCTTGCGCTCGCGAATGAGTTGCCGTGCTTTGCGAGCACTTTCACGAGCTTCGGCCGCCAGGATGCCTTTCTTAACGATCCCCTTGGCCGTCTTGGGGTTTTGCTCGAAGTACTCCTGCAGGTACTCGCCAAAGAGCGAATTGACGATGCCTTCGACCTCGCTGTTGCCCAGCTTCGTCTTGGTTTGCCCCTCGAACTGCGGGTGCGGCACGCGGCACGAGATTACGGCCGTGAGGCCTTCGCGGACGTCGTCGCCACTTGGCGTCAGGTCTTTGAACAGGCCTTCCTTCTTGCCGTAGTTGTTGATCGTCCGCGTCAGGGCCGAGCGAAAACCAGAAAGGTGGGTGCCCCCTTCGTGCGTGTTGATGTTGTTGACGTAGGTGTGAACGTTCTCGGTGTACTCGCCCGAGTACTGCAGCGCGATTTCGAGCGTCACGCCTTCGGCCTCGCCTTCGACATAAAGCACATCGTTGTGCACAGTGTCGCTAGCGCGGTTGAGGTGGGTGACGAACTCGCGAATGCCATCTTCGTACTGGAACGAATCGCTCTCGCCCCCCTTCCCTTCAGCAATGAGGCGGCCGTCGGTAATCGTGATCCGCACGCCACGATTGAGAAACGCCAGCTCTTGCAGCCGCTTTTGCAGCGTCGAGTAACTGTACTTGGTGGTTTGGAAAATCTGCGGGTCGGCTTTGAAGGTGGTTTTGGTACCCCGCTTCTTCGTGGCGCCGACGCGGCGCACCGGTCCCTTGGGTACGCCTCGCTCGTACTCCTGGTGGTGAACGTGGCCATCGCGGCAGACCTCCACCTCGGCCCATTCGCTGAGGAAGTTCACCACGGTGACGCCCACGCCGTGCAGACCGCCGGAGGTTTGGTAGGCGCCCTTGCTAAACTTGCCGCCGAACTTGAGCACCGTCATCACGCCTTCGAGCGTCGAGACCTCGCGGTCCATCTGCTCGGAAAGCTGCTCGTGCTTCTCAGGCGGAATGCCTCGGCCGTCGTCCTCGACCGTGATGCTGCCATCGCCATTGATGATGACCGACACTTCGCTCGCGAAGTCGGCCATCGCCTCGTCGATCGAGTTGTCGACCACTTCGTACACGAGGTGGTGCAAACCACGGGCGGTGGTGTCGCCGATGTACATACTCGGCCGCTCGCGTACGTGCTCCAAGTCGGAGAGGTGCTCGAGGTCGCCCGAGTTGTAGGCGTCGTTGGCTCGTGCAGGCCCAGCGGGCTGCGGGTCGTTGTTAGGTTGTGGCGTGTCGTCGGCCATAGAGGGCTGTTAGCTATTGGCTGTTGGCGATCGGCGATTCCCAGTCGGAAACGGCAATGGCGGGGGGATTAACGGAACTCTCGCCAGTAGTGCGGCGGCGATCAGTTGGAGGGCGAGGAGTGAATCTTGCCGACGCGTAGTCGGAGGTCGGTGATTTTGGTTTCGGGCATCGCGTCGCGTACTGCGGCGAGGATGCGTGCTTTCTCGAAGGTCAGTTCTTGCATCATCGTGCTGCTAGAGACGGTCACTTCGAGCCGGCCCCGATTGATGCGGACGACTTCGGTAAAGGGCGCCAGCCGGGGGCCGGCGGCGGCGGTCCAGGTTTCGGTCAGTTGTTGGTTGGTTTGAACGGCAGCGTAGTTCTTCTTCGTCAGCACCTGAGCCAACACATCGCCAATCGCTTTCGGTCGCCGCGCATAAGACCAGCGGCGATGCTTTTCTTCTCGCTGAGCAAAGTCGGATAGTTTGTGAGTGACGTCTTCTGAATGCATGGCGAATAAATGACAAATGACGACGCACGAATGACGAACAAGCTGCTGCGAGTCGTTCGTCATTCGTCATTCGGATTTCGTCATTCGGTTCCTATCGATCTCGCGCCAACGGCATAATCACATACCCGTAACCATCGTCGGTGGTGGCCACGGCGGCGGAGTCGCCGTCGGCGAGATCGAAGGTGAAGGTTTTCTCTTGGTCGAGCACCTTGAGCAGGTCGACCAGGTAGCGGGGGTCGAGCGTGATGGCGATCTCGTCGCCGTCGTAGCCGATCGGGAGTTCGATACGCGACTCGCCCACTTCAGGTGAATTGCCCGACAGCACCAGCGTGCCGCCGCCGAAGGTGAAATCGACGCCGCGGCTCTCGTCGCTGGTAACGATCTGGGCTTGGCGGACCGCGGTGTAAAACGGGCCGACCGGTAGTTCGATCTTGGCACTACCACTCCGCTCGGGAAAGACATCCCGCCAGCGGGGATAGCGGCCTTCGAGCATGCGAGTGAAGACGGTCGCCTTAGGCGTCTTGACCAGCACGTCGTTTTGCCGGACGGCGAGCTGCACCTCGGCATCGTCATCGTGCAGGGTTCGTTCGATCAGTTGCAGCGAGCGGCTGGGGATGATCGTCGCGTCGCCAAAGCTGGCGCCTTCGCCGGCGGCTCGCACCGGGCCTTCCATCTTTGCCAGCCGCCGGCCGTCGGTACCCACGGCCACCAGCGTGCCTTCGGCCCATTCCATTTTGACCCCGCCCAAGGCGTAGCGGCTCGACTCATTGTCGGTGGCGAAAATGGTGCGCCGGATCAACTCCTTCAGCAGCCGAGCGGAAGTCTCGAAGTAGGTCGACTCGTCGAAGCCGGGCACCGGGGGAAACTCGCTTGGATTCTCTGCCGGCAGATTGAACCGGCTACGCTCGCCCTGGATGACCGTCTTTTGGCCATCGGTTTCGAGCTTGAACGTTTCGTCCGAACTCTCGCGAAGGATCGAACCGAACCGCGTGACTGGCAGCACCACGGCGCCGGGCGCCTGGACCTCGACGCCCTCGGCTTGATGGCGGATGCCAATCTCCAGGTCGGTCGCCATCAGCGTGGCGCCACCGTCCGCCTCGGCGACTTCCAGCTTCACGTTCTGCAAGATCGGCTTGGGACTACGCGCCGGCGCCACCGCCGCCACGGCGCCAAACGCATGGGCAAGCTGTTCGCGGTTGCAGATTACTTTCATCAAACGTTCCTAGGTCGAAAGTTGTGTGGCGATTCTTCCTGGTCAATCGGCCCTGCGATGCAAAGCAGGCGTGCAGTAAAGGAAGAAGAGTTTATTAATATGCTCTTGTAGTTATGCGAGGCAGCAAAGTGTCGATGGTGTTGTCCGAGGGCTGCTTATCTGGTGATGCTGGCTTGGTTTGCAATGATTGCTGCGATGTGCAAAATGTGTTGGCCAGGTGTCGGCTTGCTGTCGGAGTTGTGTCGATGGGTGTCGATCGTTTTGTGGGTTCGTTTCGTTGTCGATGAGTTGGCGACGGTAAGTGACGGTTCGTCGACAAGCGACTGACAGGTTATTCACAGTGCGATGACTTGCTTCGTCGTTGCTTTTGGCCGAATGCTCACGGCGCCAGGAGGCGGCGGAGGTCGTCGACCGCCGACTGCAGGGCTCGGTCTTTGGGCAGTTCGCGATCGATCCGCCGGTAGTTGTGCATGATGGTTGTATGGTCGCGGCCGCCGAGCATTTGACCGATCTCGGCGTAGCTGAGCGGCGTTAGCTGGCGGGCGAGAAAAATCGCCACCGCCCGGGCAGCCACCACGCCTTGCTTGCGGCTGGCACTGGTTAGCACCCGCAGTGGCACTTGGTGGTAGCGAGCAACGACGCGCAAAATCTCGCGGAGTGGCGGCGAGCTGGTCGATTGCTCGGACTCGACAAATCGCTCGGCGGCCGCCCCGTCGACGCGGATGCCGCTGCGGCGGCGAAGCTCGGCGGCGGCTCGCAATACTTTTGGCGCCTCGGCCGGCAGACCCTTTGCGAGCGTGCTCAGTGCGTCCTCGTCGAGCTTACAGCCCGCGGCGTCGGCCGCTTGGCGAAGCAGCTCTCGGCGGGCGGCGGCGCCAGGCGGCGCGATCGGCAGCGTTAGCCCCCCGGCAAAACGACTTAGCAGTGGCCGGCCGAATTCACTGCAATCGGCAAGCGATGTGTTGGTGGTCAGCAGCACCAGCCCGCCCCGCTCGCCAATGGCGTCGAGCGTATGGCGTAGCTCTAGGGCATTGTGCGTCGACTCGCCAAGCCGATGCACGTCGTCAATCACCAGGAGTCGCTTGCGACGCAACTGCCGGCGAAAGTCGCGGACGTTTTGGTCAGCAATCGCCGCGGCATACGCTCGGCTAAAGTCGCCCGCGGTGT
>JBCDCL010000081.1:0-9203 GCA_039182175.1 Planctomycetota bacterium | reverse complement strand
TACATGGGCAACTACGCAACCCTGAATTTGCGAGACGAACTTTCGCGAATCGAGGGCGTTGGCGAGTGCACCATCTTCGGCGGCGCCGAGTACAGCATGCGGGTGTGGCTCAATCCGGAAAAGCTCAAAGCTCGCAACCTGACCACGCAGGACGTGGTCAATACGATTCGTGAGCAAAACGTCCAAGTCGCGGCCGGCCAAATTGGCCAGCCACCGGCGCCGAGTGGGCAAAGCTTTCAATTCACGGTCAACACACTCGGCCGACTCGAAGATGCCGAGCAGTTTGAGACCATGATTCTCAAAAGCGAAGGGGATGGCCGATTCACGCGCTTGCGAGACGTGGCCCGCGTTGAGCTAGGCGCCGAAGACTACAACATGATCTGCAAGGATACCGGCGAGACAGGCGTCGGTATCTTGATCTACCAGCTGCCGGGTTCCAACGCGCTCGACGTTGTCGCCAACGTCCGTGCCAAGATGGACCAACTGTGCGGCAACAAAGAGAACGGCTTCAAAGGCCTGCCGACAGGCATGGAGTACGGCTACAAGGTCGACTCCACCGAGTTCGTCAACGCGTCGATTCGCGAAGTTTACATCACACTGTTGCAGGCGATCGCGCTGGTCGTCGTGACGATCTTTGTCTTCTTGCAAGACTGGCGTTCGACGCTTATCCCTGTGATTACGATTCCAGTATCGCTGGTCGGCACCTTTGCTGTGATGGCGGCGCTCGGATCGTCAATCAATATGATCACGCTCTTCGGCCTGGTGCTGGCGATTGGCATCGTCGTAGACGACGCCATCGTGGTGGTGGAAAACTGCTCGCGGCTGATTGAGGAGGGCAAATCGCCCCGTGATGCCGCCGTCGAAGCGATGAAGGAGGTTAGCGGACCGATCGTCGCCACGACGCTGGTCCTGCTGGCCGTCTTCGTGCCCACGGCGATGCTGGGGGGGATTACTGGCACGCTCTATCGGCAATTCTCGCTGACCATTTCTGCTGCAACCGTATTGAGTTCGATCAATGCATTGACGCTCAGTCCGGCAATGTGTGCCTTGTTCTTGAGAAAGCGCGAAGGCAAGCCGAACTTTTTCTTCCGCGGATTCAATTCTGTTTACGGCGGCGCCGAGTCTGCATATGCGAGCGTCGTGGGTTTGTTTGTCCGCCGGGTGTCGATCGCGCTCTTGCTATTCATCTCGCTGGGCGTGGTAACCGGTTGGGGTTTTCTGCAACTGCCGACAGGTTTTTTGCCGGTTGAAGACCAAGGTTACATTTTCTGCAACATCCAATTGCCCGACGCGGCGTCGCTAGAACGAACCGACGAGGTCATCACCAAGCTCGAAGGCATCCTCGCAGAGACGCCCGGCGTCAACAGTTGGGCGTCATTCGCCGGCTTCTCGCTAATCGACAGCACGGTGAACTCCAACTCCGGGGCGATTTTCGTTCGACTCCAGCCGTGGGACGAGCGGACAACGCCCGAGACGCAGCAGATGGCGATCCTGGGGCAGCTCTACCAGAAGTTTGCAACAATCCAAGAGGCAATCGTCATCGCGTTCCCAAGGCCTTCGATCGATGGTCTCGGCTCGGGCACGGGGATCGAACTGCGTCTGCAAGACAAGGGTGACGTTGGTCTACCGACGATTGAGTCGCTCACCCGCGAAATCACCGCCGACGCCAACACGCAGGCGGGCCTAACAAGCGTCAACTCGACCTTCAGCGCTAGCGTTCCGCAGCTCTTTGCCGATATCGATCGCGAAAAGGTCAAGCGGCTCGACATCGAATTGTCGGACGTCTTCGACACGCTGCAGGCGTATCTGGGATCAACCTACGTCAACGATTTCAACAAGTTTGGCCGGACCTATCAGGTACGGGTGCAGGCGGACCATCGCTTCCGTATTGAACCTGACGATGTCAAACGCCTCGACGTACGTAACGCCCGTGGCGAAATGGCGCCCGTTGGTGGATTTGTCTCGCTCGAAGAGATCGTCGGCCCGCAGCAGGTGACCCGATTCAATCTCTATCCGTCGGCGCCCATCACTGGCGAACCAGCACCCGGCTACAGTTCTGGACAAGCGTTGGATTTGATTACGCAGGTCATCCGCGACAAGGCGCCCAATGGTGTCGACTTTGCTTGGACCGGTATTTCCTACCAAGAGAAACAAGTCGATCCGACTCAGACGATCATCATCTTTACGCTGGCAATCTTGGCCGTGTTCTTGGTGCTCGCGGCGCAATACGAGAGCTGGACGAGTCCCTTTGCCGTGGTCGTCGTGGCGCCGCTGGCAGTGTTGGGCGCCGTGGCGGCGCTGGCCGTGCGATCGATGGACGTCAACGTCTACACGCAAATCGGCTTGGTGCTGCTCGTTGCGCTCGCGTGTAAGAACGCCATTTTGATCGTCGAGTTTGCAGCCCAACTCCGGGGCGAAGGCAAGTCGATCGTTGACGCCGGTCGCGAGGCGGCCCGGCTCCGCTTTCGGGCGATCTTGATGACGTCTTTTTCGTTCGTGCTAGGTGTGCTGCCACTGGTGATCGCGGCAGGCGCCGGGGCGGCGAGTCGCCAAGCCGTGGGCACCGCCGTCTGCGGAGGCATGATTGCCGCCACGGTGTTTTCCGTATTGTTCGTGCCGACGTTTTTCGTCATTACCCGTCGCATCGGCGAACGGGCTCGCGGGTAGTCGCCAGTGCCGGCAATCACGCGGCAGAGAACGCTTGCGGTAAACGCTGGCTTAACCCATTGCCCCGTCACTGGTTAACCACGCGGCTCGCGGAGCAGCGGCGGCGTGATGACCGCTATCTTGCCCATTGTGCGACGCGGCCGGTTGGATAGAATTTATGGGCTGCAAACGCTTTGCGGACAACCACTTGCAGGCAACCAGCCGGGAGTCGGCCTGCCCTGCAAATCGTGGCTGCTAAGCTTGCTCTGCGTGGGCCCAGGTCGCAGCCGCTCGGCAGCCGACGGAGGATTGTACGGACCAATCCTCGGCCGACAGAGTATCCCCTCAGCAAACGCTTCCTACCTCTAACGATTCGCGAGTATTGATGCATTCTCAGGTGGTGGTCCTTGGTGGTGGTCCCGGCGGTTACGCGGCTGCATTTTTGGCGGCCGACCTTGGCATGGAGGTCACGATTGTTGAGTCCGATCCCCGACTCGGCGGCACCTGCTTACTTAGAGGCTGCATCCCGAGCAAAGCACTGCTGCACGTGGCGAAGATCGTCTCCGAGGCTGAGGAGATGACCGACTGGGGCATCGAATTCACTAAGCCCAAAATCAAGATCGATGCCTTGCGGGCTCGCAAAGAGCACGTGATCGACACGCTTTCGGGCGGCCTGGGGCAGCTCGCCAAGCGGCGGAACGTAAAAAAAATTCACGCTCGCGGCATCTTTGTCGACTCCACTACGCTGCAGCTGGAAGGGGGCGACCCCAGCACGTACGAGAGCGAGCGGCTTACCTTCGACCACTGCATCCTGGCCACGGGCAGCGTGCCTGCGATGCCCAAGTTTCTCGACATCGGCTCGCCACGGGTAGTAAGCTCCAACGGCGCCCTCGCACTAGAAGACATCCCCGAATCGCTACTGGTGATCGGCGGCGGCTATATCGGCCTAGAGATGGGCACCGTTTACTCCGAGCTTGGCTCGCAGGTGACCGTCGTCGAACTCAGCGATGGTCTGCTACCCGGCGCCGACCGCGACCTCGTCAAGCCGCTCGAGAAGCGAGTCCGCGAACGCTTCCACGCCGTGCACGTTGGCCATAAGGTTACGGGCGTTAAAGACACCGGCGAGAAGGTCGAAGTGCAAATCGAAGGGCCCGATCTGAACGGCGCCGTCGAGTTCGACCGCGTCCTGGTTTCGATCGGCCGCTGGCCTGTCTCCAAGGGCATTGGCCTAGAGAACACCAAGGTGGTGGTCAACGACCGTGGCTTTGTCGAAGCGGACTCGCAACAGCGAACCGCCGATCCGCACATCCTGGCGATTGGCGACGTGGTCGGCGATCCCATGCTCGCCCACAAGGCTGCGTACGAAGGCAAGATTGCCGCCGAGGTACTGGCTGGCGAACCTGCCGTGTTCGACGCTCATGCCATCCCGGCCGTCGTGTTTACCGATCCGGAGATCGCCTGGGCCGGCCTGACCGCCGACGAGGCCAAAGCCGAGGGCCGCAAGATCAAGGTAGCCAGCTATCCCTGGCAAGCCAGCGGCCGAGCGACCGCCAACGGCCGAACCGATGGCCTGACCAAATGGATCATCGATCCCGAAACAGATCGAGTGCTTGGCTGCGGCATCGTCGGACAAGGTGCAGGTGAGTTGATCGCCGAATCGGTGCTCGCCATCGAAATGGGCTGCCAAATTCGCGACATTGCCGAATCGATCCATCCCCACCCAACACTCAGCGAGACAGTCGCCTTCGCCGGCGAAGTGCACCTGGGGACCGCGACCGAAATTTACAAACCGAAAAGAAAGTAGCGTCGAAGAAGTAACGAGGCATGAATGACCAAACGAGTACATCCATTCGTCATCCGTCATTCGGGCTTCGTCATTAAGAAAGACCTACCAACTCACTACGCGGCAGCTTCTCCGCAGTAGAAAAGGACAACCTCATGGCCAGCGCAAACGCGACGCCTAACTCGCCAATTCCAAACGACGTCGACCCGACCGAAACCGCAGAATGGCTGGAGTCGCTCGACTACGTGTTGGAGAGCAAAGGTCCGGAGCGGGTCAGCGAGTTGCTGTCGACGCTCGAATCGGCCGCGGTTCGCAATGGAGTCGAGTTGCCCTTCACAGCAACCACGCCCTACCTGAATACCATCCCGCGGAACGAGCAGCCGCCGTTCCCGGGCAATCGCGATTTAGAGCGGCGGATCAAGAGTTACGTACGATGGAACGCCATGGCGATGGTGACCCGCGCGAACCGCGACCCGGCGGCGCCGGGTGGACACATCAGTACGTTCGCTTCGAGCGCGACGCTGTACGAAGTTGCCTTGAACCACTTTATCCGCGGCCGGGGTGAAGATGGTTTCTCAGGCGATCAGGTCTACTACCAGGGACACGCCGCGCCCGGTATGTACTCGCGGGCCTTCTTGGAAGGCCGGCTCGACGAAAACCACCTGGTAAATTTCCGTCGCGAGCTTGGCGAGGGCGGCGGCTTGTCGAGCTATCCGCACCCGTGGCTGATGCCCGACTTCTGGGAATTCCCTACGGTGTCGATGGGCTTGGCGCCGATCATGTCGATCTATCAGGCCCGCTTCAACGAGTATCTGACCGACCGCGGCATCAAGGACTGCAGCGACAAACGTGTCTGGGCCTTCCTCGGGGACGGCGAATGTGACGAGCCCGAAACACTTGGCGCCATCACACTCGCCAGCCGCGAGCACTTGGACAACTTGGTCTTCGTCATCAACTGCAACCTGCAGCGGCTTGATGGTCCGGTGCGAGGCAACGGCAAGATCATTCAAGAACTCGAAGGCACCTTCCGCGGCGCCGGCTGGAACGTGATCAAGGTCGTCTGGGGCAATGGCTGGGATCGGCTGATCGAAGAAGACCACGACGGCCTTCTCGCTCGGCGGATGATGGAAGTCGTCGATGGCGAATACCAGAAGTACGTCGTCGCCGGCGGCAAATACATTCGCGAAAAGTTTTTCGGCAAATACCCGGCGTTGTTGGAACGAGTCAAAAACTACAGCGACCAGCAACTGGAGAAGCTCAATCGTGGCGGGCACGATCCCGAGAAGGTCTACGCCGCCTACGCCAAAGCGTGCGAGCGCAACGGCAAGCCGACCGTCGTAATCGCCAAGACGATCAAAGGCTACGGCCTCGGTGAAGCAGGCGAGGGTCGCAACATGACCCACAACAATAAGAAGCTCAACGAAGACGAGCTTCGCGAGTTCCGCACGCGGTTTGGCATCCCGATCTCCGACGAGCGTGTCGCCGAGGCGCCGTTCTACCGGCCGCCTGAAGACAGCCCCGAGATGCAGTATCTCCGCGAGCGGCGGCAGGCGCTTGGTGGCTCGGTCCCGGCACGCAACGCCGACGTGGCGCCATTGGAAGTGCCCACGCTCGAAGATTACGCCAAGACACTCGACAAGCTCGTCAGCAAAGGCCCCGGCAAGGAACAGTCCACCACAATGGGCTTCGTCCGCCTGCTCACGGACCTCTTGCGTGACAAAAAAATTGGCAAGCAGATCGTACCGATCGTCCCCGACGAGTCACGCACTTTCGGCATGGAAGGCCTCTTCCGTCAGATTGGCATCTATGCCCACGCGGGGCAGCTTTACGAACCGGTCGACGCCGATCAGATCGCCTACTACAAGGAAGCCAAGGATGGGCAGCTCCTAGAAGAAGGCATCACCGAAGCCGGCAGTATGAGCAGCTTCAACGCCGCGGGCACCGCGTATAGCTCGCACGGCGTGCAGATGATTCCGATGTACATCTACTACTCGATGTTCGGCTTCCAACGGATCGGCGATTTGATCTGGGCGGCGGCCGACATGCGAGCCAAAGGCTTCTTGCTGGGAGGTACCGCAGGCCGGACCACGCTCAACGGCGAGGGCCTGCAGCACCAAGATGGCCATTCGCTGGTCAACGCCATCGCCTTCCCAACCGTGCGTGCTTACGACCCGGCGTACAACTACGAAACGGCCGTCATCATCTTCCACGGCCTGCAGAAGATGTATGTCGAGAACGAAACCTGCATCTACTACCTGATGCTGGAAAACGAAAACGTGATGATGCCCGAAATGCCCGAGGGTTGCGAAGAGGGCATCGTGCGTGGCATGTATAAACTCAAGAGCGTCGACGCTGAAGATGGCAAGCAGCGGGTGCAGCTCTTCGGCAGTGGGTCAATTCTGCATGGCGTGCTCGATGCCCAGCAGATCCTGGCCGAGAAGTACGGCATTTCGTCAGACGTGTGGAGCGTCACCAGCTACAACGAACTTCGCCGCGACGCCCAAGAGTGCGAGCGGTGGAACATGCTCAACCCGACCGAGCCAGCGAAGAAGTCATACTTTGAGCAGCAGCTGGAAGGAAGCGAAGGCCCGATCGTTGCCGCCAGCGACTATTTGCGTTGCCTGAGCGAGCAGGTCTCGCCATGGGCGCCCAACGGCATGTTCTGCCTGGGCACCGACGGCATGGGCCGCAGCGAAAGCCGGGAGAATCTCCGCCGCCACTTCGAGGTCGATGCCGAGTCGGTAGTCATCGCCACGCTTTACAAGCTCGCCAAAGATGGCAAATGCGACCGCAAGTGCGTCGCCGAAGCAATTAAAGACCTCGACTACGACCCCGAAAAAGTCTCAGCGCTATACGCATGAGAAGATGCTAGACGATAGATGTGAGAAGCTAGAGACCGTGGTTTTAGGACCTCTCTAGCGGCAACATCTATCTTCCGACATCTGTCATCTACCATCTACTAACTTCTATCTCGCACCATGCCTACCGAAATCAAACTTCCGAGCCTTGGCGAAAACATCGAGTCGGGCGACGTCCTCAGCATCTTGGTTAGCGAGGGTGATGCGGTCGAGGTCGATCAAGATCTCATCGAAATCGAAACCGACAAGGCGACGATGCCGGTGCCAAGCCCCGAGGCGGGCACGATCACCAAGATCGTGGTCAGCGAAGGGGACACGGTTGACGTAGGCGCGGTGATCTTTGAGATCGAAGCAGGCAGCGGGGCAAGTAGCGCCGCGGCGCCCGAGCCAGCCGCCGCCCCCGCAGCAAGCGAGCCCGAACCAAGCCAACCTGCTGCAACGGAACAGCCTCCACAGGACAATGCCGGGCGAGAGCGTGATGGCGACGCCCCGGCTGAGGACATTGCCGATGGCATTGTTCATGGCGATGGCGAGTCGGAGGCGCCTACGCAGCCGCCGGCGCCCGCCGCCCCCGCACTAACTCCGGCAGCGCCGACGCCGGCAGTAACGCAAACTCCATCGAGCCCCACGACCTCCGTACCCGCGGCCTCTCCAGCCCCAACGTCTGGCAACGTCCCCGGCGATGGTTACGCCGCAGCGGCGGCAGGCCCTGCCGTGCGACGGTTGGCGCGGGAGTTGGGCGTCGATCTACGCCGCGTGCGTCCCGGTGGCGAGGGAGGCCGCATCACTGAAGAAGATGTCCAAGCGCACGTGCGTCACGCCCAACAGCAAGCGGCGGCGGCCAGTGCGTCGAGCAACGTGCCCGGCATGCCGAGTTCCGATGGCCAGGGCGCCACGCGGGTCGAAAAGATGAGCCGCATGCGGCAGACCATCGCCAAGAACATGGTGGTCAGCGCCACCACCATTCCGCAGCTCACCAACTTCGACGACGTCGACGTTACCGAACTCGAAGAGATGCGGCAGCAAAGCAAAGAAGACTACGCCAAGCGTGGCCTCAAGCTTTCGCAGATGCCGTTTTTGATCAAGGCATTCGCAAGCGCGCTCAAACTGCACCCGATCGTCAACGCATCGGTCGACATGGATGGCCCGTCGGTCATCTACAAGGAGTATGTCAACATAGGCATCGCGGTCGACACGCCGAAGGGCTTGATGGTGCCAGTGATTCGCGACGCCGACCGGCTGAGTTTCTCCCAGATTGCCGCCGAGATGGACCGTCTGGTAACGAAGGCTCGCGAAGGCTCGTTGGCGATCGACGAAATGCGAGGCGGCACCTTTACCATCAGCAACATGGGCGCGGTGGGCGGAACCTATTCGACGCCCATCATCAACCCGCCCGAAGTGGCGATTGCCCTGATCGGCCGCAGCCGAATGCTGCCGACAGTGATTGGCAAGCATCCCAACACGCACATCGAGCCACGGCTGATTATGCCGCTCTCGCTATCGTACGATCACCGCATTGTCGACGGAGCGGACGCCGCCCGCTTCCTGAACGACGTCAAAGATTTTCTAGCAGCGCCCGGCCGATTGCTACTGGCGCCGTAAATTCCAATTCGCTTAGCCACCGCCCGATGTAAACAGAGGGCTCGCCATGCTGAGTCTCATCTACTTCTTGCTGATCGGCCTTGCCGCTGGGTGGCTGGCGGCTCAACTGCTTGGGGCTGGCAACGCCGGCCTGCTTTGGATGCTAGTGGTCGGCGTGATCGGCTCGTTCGTCGGCGGACTCCTCATTGCTCTGCTCGGCTTCTCCAAGCGTGGCCCGATTGCCGGGATCATCACCGCCACCATTGGCGCTGTGGTCTTTGTCGCTCTGCTTCGCCGCTTCGGGTAAGGGCGACATCCTATATCGAGGCAAGCCT
>JBCDCL010000080.1:0-9319 GCA_039182175.1 Planctomycetota bacterium | reverse complement strand
CCGTGTCGCCGGCGTCTCCAGAGCGGTCTCCGCCGGAAGGATTATCGCTCGCAGCGCCGCCTTGCGTGTCGCTCTCACCATCGCCCTGTTGGGCAGGGTCGTTGCTGGCAACGCCCCCTTCTGCCCCGTCGCCGTTCTGTTGGCCTTCGCCCTCGTTCTGTTGTTGCTCCTCGCCAGCTTGCGGCTGTTGACCTTCATCCCCGGACGACTCGCCTGCGGAATCGCCGTCGGCTTGTCCCTCGCCATTGGCATCGCTCGACGGATCGCCTTGCTCGCCCGATTGTTGCGAAGCAGAACCATCGCCTTGGCCATCGCCTCGCTGCTGTTCTTGTTGCTGCTGGCCACCCTCGCCGCGGTCTGGCTGGTCGCGGTTTCCACCACGGTCGCGCGTATTTTCCTCGCCACGCCCCGGCGCTACGATGCGGAATTTTTGGCGATCAGAGACTACGCGATTAGGCTCAGGACGGCGAACATCCGATGCCGACACCCAGTACTCCACGACATCGCCAACTTGTAAGTCATGCTCCTCGGGGACGAATGTCCACCGTGCCGTAAATCGACCCTCGTGCCGCGTGTTGAGCAAAGTCTGGTCGAAGACTGGGTCGCCCAGCGATTCACCGATGATTTGCACGCGATCCAAACCAAAGTCGGGATCGCGGGCTTCGATCTCGACCATGACGCTTTCGTCCAAGCGAACATCGAGCACAGGATTGGTCGGGGCTAGGATTGCAGACTCTGGCGACAGGTCGGGCAGGACTTCGATTTTGTAGCTGGCCGGATCGTCGTTGACGCGGTCGTCGGTCGATGTGAAACGCAGGACGTAACTAGCGTGTCGCGGCGTGCGGCGGTCGTCGCGTAGCGACAGAGGAAACGTCACTTCGGCCGACTGCTTGTCGGTCTGCATCTTCAGGTCAGGTCGGCCATCGCCTTGAAAGTCGACCTGGGCCGACGCGATAGGCAAGTTCGCCTCGGCAAAAACGGTCACGCGGGTGCCTTCGATTGCCCGAAGGTCGCCAACGCCCTCGGCAGTGCGGTCCAGGTAGCCGGTATAGTCGGGGTAGTCGTACCGAACGCTTCGTACGGCAATCGCCGGCGCCGTGAGTAGCTCCAGGCGGAAGACTGCAGAGCGTGCGTCGCCCGCCTCGATTCGATAGCGAACCGTCGCCTGACTGTTAGCGTCGGCACCGCTGCCTGCCATCGGTTGCCACGTGGCTCGAAACGCATTCAAGCCTTCGCCGACGGTCATCGGTATTCGCCGATCGCCGCTGCGTCCCTCGGGCGAGAGCACGACCAGCATCGGTTGCTCGTCATCTTCTAGCCCAGCAACCGCTGCCGACACGGGCACCGCCTCCCCACGAATCGCTTCGGAGTTGCCGGGCGCGACTTGGCTGATTTGCACACGCGTCGGCGGAGCGATCTCCGCCCAGGGCAGCAGTACGCGGGCAGCGGTCGCGAAAGGATTCTTTGGGGACACCAACGCATAGACGACGCCAATCGCCAGAACGGCTACGAGCACGTACCCCCAGCGAATCAGCCCCCGGCCATCGACCATCTCTTCGTGAGGCGTGCCGGCAAGCCGCTGGGCAGCTTGTTGCTCGATGGTTTCGTAGACGGCCGACGGAAGCTGGCCGCGATGGGAACGAAAGAGGAGCAGGTTCACCAAGCTGTTCTTCAGCGACGGACTTGCTTGCTCGATTGTCTGGGCGGCGTAGACCGGGTTAATTCCGCGGCTGAGGAGCGGCCAAAGATCGCGGACCAGCCACCAGATGCCCGCCAGGAGAATACAAGCGAAGACGCCATATCGGCCTGCTGTGCCCAAGCCGCCGGGCGCTATCCAGTGCTCGACAATCGCGACTGCCAGCAGCGAAAGCACCGTTACCGAAATCACCCGCAAGAGCGACTGGCTCACATCCACCGCCCGCACGGCCCGGGCGGTTCGGCGAATTTGCTCGTCGACATACTGGTCGTACTCGACGACGCGGGTCGAACCAGCAGTTGGCGAGGACTTGGGCGGGGGAGAGGCAGCCATGCAGTGGATTACTCAAAGCTCGGGCGATCGGCGACTGTCTGATTATACCGCTTGGACCCCAGAATGACGGGCTGAAGCCGCAATCCTCCCCGCGAATTGGCGGCGTCACGTGACGGATCTTGCCGATTCGCACGATGGTTGCTGCCGCCCGGTATCGCCGCCTAGCTAGCTGCCCCGCTATGATGTCGAGCAAATTGGTCCTCCGATCGTTGGCGAGCGACCGATTGACTTCGACTTTCAGCAGCTACTAATCGCCCTGGACACCGCGGACTATTACGACCTGATCAGCGGCCGACGCCGCGGCCCCGCCGCGATGGCGCTACGCGCTGCCTTGGCTGCGGGCGAAGCGCCATATGGCTTGGCAGTGACGGCACGCAATCTCTGGTATGAGCATCGCCAAGACGCAGTACAGCGAGTCGACGTGCCCGTCGTAAGCGTCGGCAACTTAACCGTCGGCGGCACGGGCAAGACGCCCATGGTGAAGTGGATCGCCCGCCACTTCCGTCAGCATTCTAAGCGGGTGGCGATACTTAGCCGTGGCTATGGCGCCGAGGCGGGCGCCAAGAATGACGAGGCGTTGGAACTCGAACAGGCGCTGACCGACGTTCCCCACCTGCAAGATCGTGACCGCGTAGCCTCAGCCCGCATCGCGATCGAGGAACTCGAAGCTGAGGTCTTGCTGCTGGACGATGGTTTTCAACATCGAAGACTGGGCCGCGACCTCGACATTGTCTTGCTCGATGCAACCGCTCCGTTTGGCTACGAGCATCTGCTGCCGCGAGGCGTGCTGCGAGAGCCAATTTCCGGCCTGCGGCGTGCCCATGCCGTCTGCCTGACGCGGGCGACTTCGATCTCCGCGGCGGAGCGAGACGCAATCCGCCAGCGTGTCCACCGTATCGCGCCCGAGGTTCTTTGGTGCGAGGCGACCCACCGGCCGCGAACGCTACTCGATAAGACAGAACAGCAGCGGCCGCTCAGCGAACTTCACGGACAGCCGGTGGCAGCGTTCTGCGGCATCGGCAATCCGGCTGCGTTTCGCAAAACGCTAGAAGACGCCGGCGCCAACGTCGTCGCCTGGCAAGAGTTTCCTGATCACCACAACTACTCGGCCGACGACATTCGGGATCTGGCGGACAAGTTCGCAAGCTGTCCGGCTGCGACTGTTGTCTGTACCCACAAGGACTTGGTGAAAGTCCAGCTAGAGCAACTCGCGGATCGGCCGCTGCAAGCAGTCGTCGTCGAGATCGAGTTCCTCGCGGGCGAAGCCAATCTCGCCAAGATGCTCGACAGCGTGTCTGACTGACCAAGTCGGAGAGGAATCACAGCGCGTAATTTAGTGCCCGCACGCGACCTCGATCGCGTTCTCGAGATTCTCGTCCTCAATCACTCCGAGCGCAGCGTGTTGCGCCAGTTGCTTGGAGTAGTAGGTGACGCAGCGTCCTTCCAGGCGGATATTCTTGCCGTCGATCACGACGTTCAAATCGCGAATACGCGGCCCAAGCCGCTTTTGAACACGGTCGTGAATGCGTGCATCCAGGCCGGCCGCGGTAGGCGTAGGAGGCGGGGTTTGGGGCGAGCGTTTGCGGTACGCTCTGCGCGAAGCCGAAGGCATGGGTCATCTTCTCCGTAAGGGCTGCACCGGTAGCGGTACCGCCAACGACCGCCTGCCAGATAGTAGGGCAGTTTCTCTTTGTTCCAAAACAAAAGCGGAAGGCAAGCCATTGCGGGAGCAAGCCTCCTTGGGAGACCACCGCCTGCGGTTGCACGCCATCCACCTATTGTTTTAGCGACCTTCCGCAACGGGTCAACAAAAAGCTAGGACTTTTTTCCGTCTGGGCAACCAAACCGGCCGGTCGAAAGAGGGCGACTAGGCGGCTCCTGCGGGTCACTTGATGATGCCACGCCGCTTGAGCTCGGCGATAGCTTGCGACGCCAACTCGGCCGGCGATTTTTCTGCGGCAGCCAGGACAATCTCGGCGTCGGTCGGAGCTTCGTAGGGGTCGTCGATGCCGGTGAAACCCTTGATCTCGCCAGCCCGGGCTTTTTTGTAGAGTCCCTTAGGATCGCGTTGTTCGCAAATCTCGATCGGCGTATCGACGAAGACCTCGATGAAGTCTCCCTCGTCGAGCGACTCACGCACCGCCTGGCGGTCGGCTCGGTAGGGGCTGACGAATGCCGTGAGCGTCACGATGCCCGCGTCGCAGAACAGTTTGGCGACGGCGCCGATCCGGCGGATATTTTCCTCTCGATCCTGGGCGCCAAAGCCGAGGCCAAACCGCTTGGCAAAATCGTCGCCATGGCGATCGGACAAAAACTGCGGGGCGGCGTTGAGCCCATGCCGCACGTTATCGCCATCCAGCACATAGGTGCTTACGCCTTGCTCAAACAGGTGCTGGTCAACCGCGTTGGCGACGGTGCTCTTGCCCGAGCCACTTAGTCCGGTAAACCAAACGACACAGCCGCGATGCCCCCGCTTTGCTTCGCGCATCTCGCGGGTGACAGCGTGCTGATGCCAAACAACCTGAGGATCGGACATTCGATTGCGGATTTAGGATTGCGGAATACGGATTGAAATCTGCCGATAACTTCAGCTCTCGGCCTTAATCATCATTACGCACGCTGGAATCCGCAATCCGCCATTGCTCACTCGATGCCTGCCAGCTCGCACAGGTTTGCTGACATCACCGGCTGGGGGCAGCTCCAGACCATGAAGAAGAGGGCCTCGCGGCACCAGCGGCCTACCGGGTGGCCTGCGACATAGCCGGCGCCTTTGGCCGCAGCGAGGCTGGCCTGCGTGGCCCTGAGCACCAGACTATTGGCTCGCGTACGGAGCGATTCACTCGTGCAAGCCGGCTCGCCACGGGCGACGGAGAGCAAGTCGGCAACTAGCTCGGCATGTTCGGCGGAGAGCGACTCGGTGGCCTCTGCCAAATCGTCACGGCCCGTCGCTTCCGATTTGAGAAAATCGACCGCCGCTGCCGCCAGCCCCAGAGCGAGGGTCGAGGTCTCATGCCCGCCCGTTGAGGCGCCTCGACTGACCGCCGACAGGACTTTCTCAATCGGACCCGCCATGACCTGTTCGTCGGGCACGAAGGCATCGGCAAAGTTAATCGCCCCGGTCGCGCTGGCGGACACGCCTACCAGCTGGAAAGGCTCGGCGACCGTCACTCCCGACGTTTCCTGCGGAACGGCAACGAGAATCTCGTCCGGCGTTGCTTGCTCGCCATCGACGACCGTGGCGCCAATCACCAGATTGTCGGCCGCCACGGCGCCGGTCGCCCACGGTGCGACGCCGTTTAGCCGCCACCCGCCATCGGTACGTGTCGCCGCTAGGCGCGGCTTGGCTAGGTGCCGGCCACTGGTAGTCAGATGCGAAATGCCAACCGTGGCAAACGATTCGCCCGACGCGAGTGCCGGCAGCAAACGGTCTTTGAGAGCCTCGTTCTCGCACAACGCCAACCGCCGGCTGGCGGCTGTTCGCTGGGTGATGACGAAGGTCGTGGTGAGGCACGCAGCACTGAGCTTCAGGTAGCCACGCACCACGGAAGCGTCGTCCCACGCAAACCCGCCGTATTCCTTCGGCAGGAACCAGCGAAAAACGCCTGCATCGCCACACAGCCCCAATTGCTCTGCTGGCCAATCGCCAGACAGGTCGGTTGCAGGTGCTCGCTTGGCAAGCTCCTCGCACAGGTCGGCGAGGGCGGGGTCGTCTGGCGCCTCGATCATGCGTGCCTGAGCCAGCGTAACGCCGGCGCCTCTCCCGCTTATTTGATGTTCATCTCGCTGCTCAGGCCGCCGGCTGCCGGCAGATAGCAGTGCCGGACGTAGTCGCTCACCATGCGGTGGGCACTAAACCGGGCCGCCAGCGTAGCGATCGAGTCCTTCATGTGATCGATCCATGCCTGCGGCAAACCATCGGCGTCGCGGTCGTAGAACAGCGGGATCACTTCGTCGCGAAGCACTTCGAGCAGGCGATCGGCATCCCGCTTGTCGGTGATCTCGTCGTCGACGTTTTGCGTACCGTCGCCGATAGCGAAGCCGTTGGAGCCATTGTAGGCTTCGGCCCACCAGCCGTCCAAAATCGAGCAGTTGAGCCCACCGTTGAGCACCACCTTCATGCCACTCGTGCCCGAAGCCTCTAGCGGACGGCGTGGATTGTTCAGCCAAACGTCAACGCCCTGAATCATGTGGCGGGTGACGTTGATATCGTAGTCTTCGATGAAGATCACGCGGCCTGCGAACCGAGGATCGTGCCGAAGGTTGGCGATACGCTTTATGAAGCTCTTGCCTCCCTCGTCCGCCGGGTGAGCTTTACCGGCAAAGATGAACTGCACAGGGCGATCGGCGTCGTTGATCAACTCGGCGATCTCGTCGATCTTGTGCAAGAACAGGTCGGCCCGCTTGTAGGTGGCGAATCGCCGGGCGAAGCCAATCGTCAATGCACTGGGATCGAGGGCTGCCCTTGCCGCTTCGATCGTCGCTTCGTCTTCATTGCGACGACGACACTGACGACTTACGCGGCGGCGGACAAAGTCGAGCAAGCGGCTCTTCAAGGCGTTGTGCGTTTCCCACAACTCGCCCGAATCGATGCCGTAGATGCCTTGCCACGTCTCGGCATCGCCCATCCGATTCGGCCAGTCGAGGCCGAGCAGCTTGTCGTACATATTCCGCATCGGCTGGGCGAGCCAGCTGGGAATGTGCACGCCGTTGGTGATGTGCCCAATGGGGACTTCTTCTTCAACTCGCCACGGCCACAGGTGGGCCCACATCCGCCGCGAAACATAGCCGTGCAGCGAGCTAACTGCGTTTGCCCGGCGCGAGAGCTTGAGCCCGATAACCGTCATGCAGAAGGTCTCTTGCTCGTTTTGTGGCTCGACCCGGCCGAGGCCCATTAGTTGCTCGTGCGAAATGCCGAGACGGTCGCGTAGCGGGCCGATGTGCTCTTCCACGAGTTCGGCATCAAACCGGTCGTGACCCGCGGGCACCGGAGTGTGCGTGGTAAAGACCGTGTGCTGGGCAACTTCACGCAAAGCGTCGTCAAACGTCAGGCCGTCACGCTCCATGGTCTCGGCAATGACCTCGAGTGGGGCAAACGCACTGTGGCCTTCGTTCAGGTGGTAGGCGCCAGGCGTAATGCCAAGCTCCTTGATCGCTTTAACGCCACCCACGCCCAGCACCAACTCTTGGCGAATGCGAGTCCGGGTATCGCCACCGTAGAGTCGCGAAGTCAGTTCGCGGTCTTGCGGGCTGTTACCTTCCACATCGCAGTCGAGCAAGTACAGGCTAATCCGTCCTACCCGCATCAACCAAACCTTGGCGAGGAGTTTTCCATCGCGGGTGTCGATCGAGACGGTGATCGGCTTGCCCTCGGGGCAGAGGGCGGGCTCCATCGGCAAGTGCTCAACTTTCGTGTTGAGGTACTCTTGCTGCTGCATTCCCTCGCTGTCGAGGTGCTGCTTGAAATAGCCTTGGTCGTAGAACAGCCCCACGGCGATGAGTGGCACGCCCAAGCCGCTGGCGCTTTTGATGTGGTCGCCCGACAAAACGCCCAAGCCGCCAGAGTAGACTGGCACGCACTCGTGGATGCCAAACTCTGCCGAGAAGTAAACCACTGGCTTTGACGCCAACACGCCCGCTTCCTGTGCCGCCCACGTATTGCGTGTGTCGGACAGGTATTCCTTCAAACGGCGGTGAGCCTGGTTGATGCGGGTATACATCACCATTTCGCCCGCACGCTCGGCAACTTGCTCGGGCGTCAGCTCCTGTAGCAGGGCGATCGGGTTGTGATCGAGCTGTCGCCAGCGAACGGGATCGAGGTCGCGGAATAGCGTGATTACCTCAGGGTGCCAGCTCCACCACAGGTTTCGGGCGACCGTCATCAACTTGCCGTAGAGGGCTTCTGGAGTGACTTCGGTCCAGTTTTCGCGTCCCATTGCGGCGGGGGGACTGAGTTCGGCTTGGCTCATATCGCTAACTTTCCTTGACTCGTTCGCCTGTCGCCCGCGCACATCGCGGGTGTGGATTGGCGGGATTATAGCCCATCATCGGAGTAAAGCGAGCCGCGACTGAGGTCGGATTCATCCGGGGCAGCTCAGATTTCCCAAGCCGCTGCCCTCACGGCTGCGACATGAAATCCGCCAGCCCAACGCGGAGGTCTGCGCAAGCTTGGCTAAGCTCGTCAGATAGGCTCTCGTCAGACGAACCCTTGTTGAGCAGTTGCTCACTACCGGCCGAATCGAAGGGCTCGATGCTGGTTCCCGTATGCAGGAAGACGCGATCACGCCCCGCGTGCTTCGCCGCGTAGAGGGCTTGATCGGCGCGATCAATCAGAGATTCGCCTGTCTCGGCGTGCTCGATACTCGCAAGCCCCCCGCTAGCGGTAAGCGGAATGAGCATTCCGTCGACAGGTACTTCGACACCCGCAATTGCTTCACACACTTTGGTAACCGCTCCGCGTGCCTCTTCGAGCGTGGCATACGGTAGGAGTACAGCAAATTCTTCGCCTCCGTAGCGAGCCACGACATCCTGCTTTCGCAATGCCGAAGCGAGGGCATTCCCGAACGCAACCAATGCCGCATCACCTGCCTGATGACCATGCGTGTCGTTGAACTGCTTGAAATGATCTACGTCGAGCATCAATGCCGAGAAGGGCGCCTTGTGGGTCCGCCACGCATTGAGCCGTGACTGGAGATGATCGTCGAGCGCGCGGCGGTTAGGCAGGCCGGTCAAGGGATCGGTCAAGGAGTCGACACGGTGCTTATCAAGTTCCTCGGCTTGACGCTGCAGTTCCGCCTGAGCCTGGGATAGCTCCTGTTGCATCTGCTGGTTGGCGCCCAGCATCTGGCCAACGACGCCGACGACTAAATTCGTCAGTGGCGAATGGACGTCGACCGACGCATCGCCATCGGTTTCTAGCCGCAACCGTTGATCGATCGATTCGATGGCCGCGCTATGCCGTCGAACGGAACTGGCGACCGAGTCGGTCAGTCCACGCAGGTCGGCAGCCAGACGAGCCGCTCGCTCTTGGTCGAGCGAGCCTCCAGACACCGGCCGACGACGCCTGCCGAGCCACAGTCCAATCGCCAGACCGGCAGCGAGTTGAACGACGCCTAAAGCAACTCCTGCCACGACGATTACTTGGAAGGTGGTCATAGCTTTTTTGTGGTCGCAGTAACTGATTAAGGTCAGCCGCCAGAAGCAATTACGCATGGCGACACAGCGAATGCAAAAGCCTATGTCAGCGGTGCAGTCTTTACTGGACGAGTATGCCACTTCGTGCGTCACCACACT
>JBCDCL010000079.1:0-9338 GCA_039182175.1 Planctomycetota bacterium | reverse complement strand
TCTTGATCCTTGATGCTAAACGCACGCAGTTAGTAACACCATCCTCAAACCTTCGCCGAGCGAAAATACCCCACGGATCAACCGCTTTGCCAACGCCGAGCCATCCCACGGCCGCAGTCTGGGAAGTGAAGCCCTGCGTCGCGGCAGTGCTGCTGGGCGGCTATCATACGCGGAAGATTACTTAGCTGCTCTTTTTTCCAGCAGGATTGCTCCCATGAGCGAATCACCCATGAGTCGCCGCCGGTTTCTCGGAGCTTCCCTAGCGACTGCGGCCACGATCGGACTTCCGAAGCAGACGGCTGCGGCCGGTACCTCGTCGGACAAACACATCTGCGCGTTTATCAAATACGTGCAATCGCTCAGCTACGACGACATGGCCGAAGCGATCGCAGAGCTCGGGTTTGACGGCATCGAGTCAACAGTACGCGGCCGAGGCCACGTCTTGCCGGAGCGAGTCGAGGAAGATTTGCCCAAGCAGGTAGAAGCAGTTCGCAGAGAAGGAATTGATGTCACGCTCATCACCACCGATGTCCGCTCGGTCGATCAACCGCTTACTCAAAGAGTTCTCCGAACGGCCGCCGATTTGGGTGTGAAAAAGTATCGTATGGGTTTTTATATCTACGACCCTCAGCGCGACATACAACCGCAGCTATCAACGATTCGCGAACGCTTCAAAGAGCTTGCCGATCTGAATCGGGAGTTAGGCATCACGGCGGTCTATCAGAACCATGCTGGTGCTCAGTATGTAGGCGCCCCCATTTGGGACCTTGGTGAGTTGCTCCGCGACATTCCCGCCGACGAAATTGGGATGGCGTTCGACATCCGGCATGCAACCGTCGAAGGCGGCCTTGCGTGGCCGTTGCACTATCGAAGAATGGCGCCCCACGTTGGCGCCGTGGTCGTCAAAGACTTCGACTGGCAAGCCAGCAGCCCTCGACATGTGCCCTTGGGACAAGGTCGTGTCGACAAACGCTTCTTTCAGTTGCACCGCGAATCGGGCATCGATTGCCCCATCTCTCTCCACGTAGAATATTTGGGCGGGAGCGGCGCTAAGGAGAATCTGGCCGCTCTCAAGCGAGATCTCGCCGTACTACGCAAGTGGGCCGCAGTGTAGTCCAAGCCTGGCCGACGGACTGCGGGTTTCCTATGGTCTAGCGTCGCGGAGTCTCGACTGCGAAATGAGCTAGACAATGGACAAACACGAGAAAGTACAACTTGTCTGGTTCAAACGCGATCTGAGGATTGCCGACCACCGGCCCCTCCGCGAGGCGGCCAGACGCGGCCGTTGCCTTTGCTTGTACGTCTATGAGCCCGAATTCATCGGCGCTGAGGACTTCGACGCTTGCCATCTCGACTTCATCAACGAGTCGCTACGCGAATTACGCGAAAACCTGCAACAGCGCGGCGGCGAATTGCTGCTGCGTGTCGGCGCCCTGCCAGATGTTTTTGCGGCGTTACATCGCGAGCATTCCATTGAAGCAATTTGGTGCCACCAAGAAACGGGTAACCAGATCACCTACGCACGTGACACCCGAGTAATCCGTTGGTGCCGTGACGCTGGGGTTGCCCACCACGAAATACCTCAGAATGGCGTGGTGCGGCGGCTGAAAGACCGCGACGGTTGGTCACGCACGTGGAGTGCTCGGATGAGCGAGCCCGTTCTAGCGGTTCCCGACCACATCGCTTCCGTCGAAGTTCGCGATCGGGGCGACTATCAAACGCCACCAGCCTTTCAGCTGGCTCCCAGCACGAAGCACGGAGTGCAGCCAGGCGGCGAGTCCATCGGCAAAGAGACTCTGAGGTCGTTCCTTAACACGCGTGGCAAAAACTACAGCAGCGAGATGTCGAGTCCCGTAACGGCCGAAGAAAGTTGTAGCCGGCTAAGCCCTTACATCGCGTGGGGCTGTTTGTCGATCAAGCAGATCCACCAGGCCGCCGAACGCCGCTCGCAAGCAATTCGCCGCCAAAAGTCTCTAGGAACGGCCGCAGAACCCGGATGGCTCAAGTCGTTGGCGGCGTTCCAAGGCCGATTGCGTTGGCATTGTCACTTCGCTCAGAAGCTCGAAGATGAGCCACGCATTGAGTTTGAAAACGTAAACCGCGCATTCGATGGACTACGCGAAGATGAATTCAACGAAGCTTACTTCCAGGCCTGGCAGCGTGGTGAGACCGGCTACCCCATGGTCGACGCCTGCATGCGATCATTGCACCATACTGGGTGGGTAAATTTCCGGATGCGTGCAATGCTGGTGTCGTTTGCGTCTTATCATCTATGGCTACACTGGCGCCGGCCCGCCCTGTACCTTGCGAAGCAATTCGTTGATTACGAACCGGGCATCCATTACAGCCAGTTCCAAATGCAGGCAGGGGTAACAGGCATCAATGCGGTGCGGATTTATTCGCCAATCAAACAGGTGCAGGATCAAGACCCTGAGGGCCGGTTTATCCGCCGCTATGTTCCCGAGCTGGCGGAAGTTCCGCCGGAGTATTTGGCGGAGCCGCACAAGATGCCGCCAATATTGCAGCAAGATGTCGGCTGCGTGATCGGACAGGATTACCCCGAACCGATCGTGCCCCATGCAGCCGCGTATGCCGAAGCGAAGCAGCGGATGTATGCCTTTCGCAAGCGAGCGGCAGTACGAGAACAGTCGCAACACGTCTTGCAGAAGCATGGCAGCCGCCGACGGATGCGGCGCCGCTAACCTGGTGATGCTTGTCCACGAACAATTTTTGCCCTTGAGAGAATGTTTGACTTAGTTGATTCCAGTGCGAAAGTTGCCGTTATCGGAGCCGGGCTATCTGGTTTGACTTTGGCAGATCGATTGCAGAGCGCCGGCGTCTCAGTCTCGGTGTTCGACAAAGGCCGCCGCGTGGCGGGCCGCATGTCGACACGGCTGACCCGTGACGGATTGGCGTTCGATCATGGCGCACAGTACTTCACGGTCCGCGACGAGCGTTTTCAGAAACGTGTCCGCGACTGGCAACAAGCAGGCATAGCCGCTTTGTGGGAAGGGAAAATTGGAGTGCTACGAAATGGCACGTACACCGCGAAATCGGAGCAAAGTCCGCGTTATGTCGGCGTGCCGGGAATGAACGCCTTGTGTTCGTCGCTTGCAGGTGAACTTCGCATATTGTCCGAAGTGACCGTTGCAAGCGTCTCTCGCATCGGGGGACAGTGGCGACTCGAGGACAGCAGCGGAAACGATCTTGGTCTGTTCGACGTCGTCGTCGTTGCGATTCCAGCCCCGCAAGCGGCGAAGCTCTTGGAGTCGGCGCCGGCGCTGAAGAGACAAGCAGACGCAACCGAGATGAGCGGCTGTTGGGCAGCGATGGTCGCTTTTTCTGAGTCGCTCGATCTTGGCTTCGCTGGAGCGTTTGTCGAAGACTCGCCACTGTCTTGGATTGCACGCGACAATAGCAAGCCAGGTCGGCGGACGAAGCCCGAGAGCTGGGTGCTGCATGCATCCCCCGAATGGTCGGAGCGGAACATCGAGGGGCCTGCCGATTCAATTTTGCCGAAACTGCTCGACGCATTTTGGAAGGCGACTGGCGCCCAACGTCGCGAGACAACCTACCAATCCGCCCATCGCTGGCGGTTCGCGTTGCCGAGTGATCCGCTCGAACAGACGTTTCTGTTGGACGCCGAGCAATGTATCGCCGCCTGTGGTGATTGGTGTGGCGGCCCGCGGATCGAAGGCGCCTTTCTGAGCGGCCTCGATCTAGCCGAGCGGCTACTGGCGGACTAATTGAGCTGTCGCTCATAGAAAACGAAAGCGCTAAGCCTGGACGTCGAAGCCAGCCGCCAGCACTGGGCGTCGCGGCTTTGCCAGCTAAAGTCTATGGTTCAAACAAATCAAATGAGTGCTGACAGCGAGCGATCAAATGAGCGATGAGACGCAAAAATCGGCGGCGAATTTCGTGGTGCTCGGCGCCGCCGGAGGGATCGGTTCGGCGACTGCTCGCCAGTTGGTATCGGGCGGAGCCAGGGTTTTGCTCGCAGGGCGGCCATCGGACCGGCTCACCTCACTCGCCGAGGAATTGGATGCCCCCAAAGTCGAACTCGATGCCTTGAATGCTGACGATGTCGAGTCTGCGTTCACGACCGCCGCGACGGAGTTCGGCGAGGTGAATGGCGTCGCCAACTGCGTGGGCTCCCTGCTCCTTAAGCCTGTCCATCTTACGACGGACGACGAATGGGACTCGACGATCGCCACGAACCTACGATCGGCATTTGCCACGGTCAAAGGGGCCGCCAAAACGATGCGTAAGGGTGGTGGATCAGTCGTGTTGGTCTCCTCGGCGGCAGCTCGACTGGGGTTCGCCAACCACGAAGCGATTGCCGCCGCAAAAGCCGGCGTCATCGGCCTCACGCTCTCTGCCGCGACTACCTACGCGCCACGCGGGATTCGCGTCAATGCAGTGGCGCCTGGCTTGGTCAAGACAGAGTTGACGGAATCGATCTGGTCCAAAGAGGCGTCGGCCAAGACGTCCGAAGACATGCACGCGATCGGTCGCCTAGGCGAGCCGGAAGACATCGCGTCAGCAATCTGCTGGCTTCTCGACCCGGCGAATAGCTGGATCACTGGTGAGGTGATTTCCGTCGATGGCGGGCTCAGCCATTTGCACCCCACGGTTCGTCGTAAGCCGAGCTAACGCTTCAGAGACTCGCCACCATGGCCCACAAGAAGGTCAACCTACCAACTAAGCGATGCCCGTGCTGCGGGCGACTCTTCACCTATCGCAAGAAATGGCGGTCCTGCTGGGACGAGGTTCGCTACTGCAGCCAGCGCTGCCGTAGCAATCGCACGACGGCCGTAAAAGATGCACGATAAAGTGTCACTCGACGACGAAGCTCTTGACCCGCTTGCAGATCGCTATCTGCTGCAAGATCGGTACCTTGAACTCACAAAAGAGCTTCTTCCCCGGGCGGCAGAACGAGGAGCATGGGTTGTCTCGCAGGACCACTGCTTCATGCGAATTCTACTCGACCACGTATGCGAAGGGTGTTGGTACGATCATCTCGACAGACGCCTGAAAGCTTACAAACAGCTTTCGAACACGCAGCTAAGAACAGCCATAGAGTTGGCAGAACGAATGCTTGATGAAGGTGAGCAGACGGTTTCCGCACTAAATAGGCAGAGTCTGCGGTGGCGTGCCGAATATCGCGGCCGACAAGTCTCGTCGTCTTGAGCGTTAAGCCCGAAAACTACGCATCCGCCCGCATCACTTGCTTCTCAGCCTTTCGCCAGTAGCGACTGAAACGTTTGAGATCGACATCCGCCGGCAGAGCGGCGATCGGTTCCGGCTCGATCCAAGTGACGCCGAGTTCGGCCCCCTGGCGTTTGATTCGCGGCAGCGGACTGGTAGCCGTCTCTATGCCGGTAGCATTATGCTCTTTGCAAAAATCGGTGACTTCAGCGACGACGTCTCCCTTGCGAACCTCGACGCTGATCATAGCCTGCAAGCATTCATAGACGAAGACGATACGTTTAAGCGATAACTGCTCCTCGCGAATCCACTGCTCATCGAATACAAACACCGCGGGTTGCTCGGGCTTTACCCAGTCGGGCGAAAGCATCTCGTCGTGAATCCAAGCAATGGTTCGGCTCATGGGAAAAGCCTCGCGGAGATCTCGTCGTAGGTGCCAGCGAAGGGCGAATTGCCATCGGCGTCGGCGCCCGTGTACTTGCCGTCAGTCGCCTTTTTGAGATTGTCCTGGTTAAAGATGTAGGGCCGGACGGCAAACGTGCTCGCGACCCACTGCCAGGACAGATTGTTGGAAGCCAGATCGCCATCCAGCAGGTGTGACAGCATCCACGCAGCGCCGGCTTGCCAACGCACGCGGCGCCAGTGGACAACATAGGCAGCGATCTTCATGCGGGCTTGGTTATGCAGATACCCGGTCTCGTGGAGCTCTCGCACCGTACCGTCGACAAAATCGATGCCGGTCTCTGCTGCAAGAAAGTCCTCCGGCAATTCCTCTGCGTAGTCTTCGGCATCCAGTCCCGTTTTGTACGGTTCTTGATCTTCCCAAACGGAAGATCCGATCTGGTCGAGTACCCGCCGCCAGTAATCTCGCCAGGCAAGTTCTTGGAGCAGCTTGTACGCTGCTTGAGGACTACTAGAGATTTGCTTCACGCGATTGATGGTGTCCGTAAGGCCGAGCACGCCGTGCCTTAGATAGGGCGAAAGCCGCGTCACGGCGCCCTCATAGCTGTTGCGAGTCCGGCCGTAGGCAACGGGATCAATCTTGCTAAGCCGTTCTGCAGCGGCTTCGGGACCGCCACGAAAGTCGGCAATTGCACTGCTGACCGCCGCCGCTTCAGGAAACGTTTCCCGACAGTAGTCGTGCAAATCCTGCAGCGTTTCAAATTCGGAGCGAAGTTTCATAGGTTGGATCACGAGCCCGTTTCTGCGGCCGACGACAGTTCACTAGCCCACTTTGCCAGCATGTTTTGCGAGTGACGCACTGAAGAGCGTAGGCGATTGCTCATCAAGGGCGCCGGCCGGTGAACAGGTGGCTCGGGAAATCCGGCATTTCGAGAGCCCCGGTCAACGCAGTTCCATTGGCCTTCGTCGGCCGACCAAACCCAGCGATTGCCGTTGCGATCGACATACTTTCGCCCCGTTTGCAGGAAGCCGTTTAGTCGGCGAGTCGCTCGCCATACATCACGTGGATCGGCAACGACGGAGCCACCGCACCGGACGTGGGTAAGTACCGTTCGCGTGAGGTCGACGACTTGAGTATCGCTCGTGGAATACCTCGGCACCAATACGCAGGCATAATCCCGGCTGCAGTCGTACGCGGGAGCGTGGGCGGCGATTCGGACGCCGAACCAGATCCCCCTCCGCTCGATGTGCAAGTATACCGACTCGCTAGCCGGTGACCATTCGGTAATGCACCGATGCCCTGCTAGCGAGGCGGCTGCTTCGCCACAGCGGACGAGATGAGAAATCAGCCAATACTCTGATCGCTTCGGTGTTTGCACGTGTAACTTTACGAGTGCTAATCGTGCACGCTATCAACGGGCAGGTTCATCAGCGTTGCGACTTTGCGAAGTTGCTCGGCATTGTGTCCAACGCTCTTAGTGCAATGGTGCGTGGGGGCCATGGCGAACCATTCGTTCATCATCTTGGTTGGCCCCAGCGGGAAGCGAACGTGCGTCATCGTGTTGCCAATCTTAAGAATCGGCGCCTCGATGGCTTCGCCCTGGTTGACGATGGTTCGCAAACGGCCGTCACCCGTTTGTGTCATGTTTAGCAGCGTCACAGGACCCTTCTTCACCGTGGCTTCGACGCTTACGCCGGCTCCCCACTTACCATGGTAGAGCCCCATGCCGCGGAGAACAGGCTTTCCGTCGGCGATCGCTACGTGAAACGGTCCGTCGTGCCCCAGGATGATTGTTTCCTGGTTGTAGTCGGCAGCGACCAACTCTGAATAGGAACCGCCCGTTTCGAGCAGATCGCATATCTTCATCGCGATCGCGGTCTTGGTGTCGCCCTCGCCCGAGCACGGGATGCCGCGAGCGGTTAGAAGTGAGTGCCCGAGAATGAAGGCTTCCTGCAAGCGTTCGTAGTCGTTGCCTTCGCGCGCTCGGTAGTAGTAGGTCAGGGCGTCGAGATCGAATTCGCGGACCATCTTTTCTTGCGCAACGGCCACTTCGCATGCGACATCGAGCTGCTCCGGCGTTGGCTTCTTGGCGAGCGGATCGGATGGCGAGTCTTCGGAGATGACGAACATCTCTTTGACTTCTTCTAGCTTGGCTTTCTTCTCGCCCTCGGTGACGCTCTCGGCGATTTTGGCCAGATCGCACATTTCGAGGACTTCAATGTGCATCCCGGTCTGACCGGTGATCATCGTGAAGTCGGAATACATGTCGAGCATGCCTGGATAGGTATGCCCGAGGAAGCCCATGCGACCCTCGCTGATCGTGCGTGCGACGCCGGCCGCGCGAGACCACTGCTCGATCTGCTCCCAAGCTTGAATTGCCTCAGGATGGTCTGCCGTTGCTTCATCGGCGAGCGAGATCGCTGGTGTTTCTGAAAGTCCCAGCAAACCAGATACCAGGTGGTAATCGATTCCCGCCCGGTTGAAGGCGTTGCTAATCTCTGGCACGCAACAACCTACGCATTGGGCGAGCCACTCGCCGGTGTTGGTTCGCTCGTAATCCATCGCTGCCGTAGGCTGCAGGTTCAAGACCACGATCGGGCGTTTGCAGTGCTGGGCGATATGCACATGGCAAGCACTGTAAGAATAAGTGGCAGCGTGGCAGAAAATGATGTCGACGTTCGCAGCGTTCAGTTTCTCTGCCGCTTGGCGGGCCTGCGACTCAGCATCGACCATGCCAACGTTGCAGACTTCGCCCCAAATGCCCAGCTTGTTGGCGATGAACTCGTTGTAGCCGTTGAGCCGATCGAGCAACCCTTCGAACTGATTCCAGTAGTGCGGGTGACCAATTGAGTAGAGCCCGATGCGAGCTGGCTTGGGGGGTTTGATGCGATCCATTGGTAAACACTTTCGCAATTGAATTTCAGTGCGCGGCAGCCGCCGCAGGCGCCAGGTAGTTTCCGTAGCCGACGATTAGCGTGCTTACGATCAAGGTAAGCAGTCCGGCGGCAATCCAGCCATGCGTTGCTTTGCTTGTGCCTTGCCATTCTCGCAGCGCGATTCCCCACAGAGTGCTGAACACGATGATCGATGCCATGTGGAGCGTCCAACTAGAAAACTCGTAGGCGCCCATCTGAGTCGTCCCCATGCCATAGAAGAAGAACTGCATATACCAAACGATGCCTGCGATTGCACACCAGAGGTAATTTATTGGCCAATTGGTCGACGCTGTGTCGTCGACGCTCCCATCATTGGTCGCCGAGTTGGCGGGCTGTCCCCAGTAAACCCCCAGATTCTTGCGGCGAAGGATGAGAAAGCCACACCAGCAGAAGTTCATGCAGAAACCGCCGAACAAGATGACAATCAGCACCGATAGGTTCTGCCAGATCGGCGGCAAGCCAGAGGCGGTTGCTAGTTCTGCAATGGGCTTCCCTGCTGCAAAGCCAAACGCCATACAAGCGCTCATTACGCCTGCAAACAGGGCGACTATTAGACCGAGGCCAAAGTGAAATTCCGGCACACTGGCATTCTTTTGCTCGTCGCTCAGTTCCCGCTCTTTATTGAAGCCTGCCTTGCCGCTCATGGCGATCCCTGCGATGCAGACGAGCAGTCCGAACAGGATGACTTGACCTGAGGTGCTCGACACCACGCCGCCGAACTCGCCATTGAAGATTGGCGGTAGTATCGTGCCGAAGAGCGCGCACATGCCAAGCGCGACCGCATAGCCGAG
>JBCDCL010000078.1:0-9355 GCA_039182175.1 Planctomycetota bacterium | reverse complement strand
TGACCGTTACGCGGAAGAGATCGAGGCAATCGCCTCTGCCGGCGGCACGCCGGTCATCTTTCAATCGTACGGCTTGGCTCATCAAACGGACGAAGCGATCATCGGCAACTACCAGCAGATCGCTGGCGCCTGCGAGCAATTCATCGGCTTCGAGCTTGGGGAGATGTTCGCCCCGTTCGGGCGAATCTACTCACTCGAAGTTTACCGGCAACTGATGGCGATCCCGCAGTGCCTGGGCGCCAAGCACTCGTCACTTCACCGCGAGCTCGAATGGCAGCGGCTTGCCCTGCGAGACAAAGTCCGGTCTGACTTTCGCGTCTATACTGGCAATGACTTGGCGATCGACATGGTGATCTATGGCAGCGATTACTTGTTGGGACTAAGCAGCTTCACCCCCGACATGTTTGCCCGGCGCGACGCATTGTGGGAAGCGGGCGACCCTGGGTTTTATGAGTTGAACGATGTGCTGCAATATCTCGGCTGTCTTGCGTTTCGTTCGCCAACGCCTGCTTACAAACATGCCGCCGCCATGTTCCTGGCGGCCCGCGGTTGGCTCTCCTCGTCAGCAACGCATCCCGACAGCCCACGGCGGGGCGAAGCCGATCGCGAGCTGCTAAATCAACTGGCAGCGACGATCGACGGCTTGGTTTGAGCAGCGTCATTTGAATCGTACTTCACATCAACAAGCTTCACGCCAATGTCATTTCCAAAGATCGCAAGTCTGAAGACCTACGATGCGTTCCGCGACCATGTCGCGACGCTCAATGTCGACATGCCGGTAGACGAGGTCGTCCAGGCAGGTGGTGAGGCGCCACTAGCCCAGCCGCTGACGACGGGCGACGCCCAGATCGGCAATCGCTTTTGCATCTTGCCAATGGAAGGTTGGGACGGCGATCGCGATGGCACGCCGACCGAACTAACCACACGCCGTTGGCAAAACTTTGGTGACAGTGGCGCCAAGCTAATTTGGGGCGGCGAGGCGGTTGCCGTCCGGCACGATGGCCGTGCGAACCCCAATCAGCTACTGCTGAACGAGACCACGCAGGCAGAGATCGCCGCCCTGCGAGAAACGCTCATCGCTGCCCACGAGCAACGATTTGGTAGTGCGGATGATTTGCTGGTCGGTCTGCAGCTGACTCATTCTGGCCGCTTCGCCCGGCCTAACGATAAGCAGCGACTTGAGCCGCGGATTGCCTATCACCATCCTGTGCTTGAACGACGATTTCCAGTTACTGGCGACAGTGCATTGCTGTCCGATGGTGAACTCGACCAGTTGGTAGACGACTTCGTGCAGGCAGCCAAGCTTGCCCAACAGATCGGTTTCACCTTTGTCGACGTCAAGCACTGCCACGGCTACTTGGGGCATGAGCTGCTGTCGGGCTACGATCGGCCTGGCCGCTACGGTGGTTCGTTTGAGAATCGAACCCGTTTTTTTCGCAATGTCGCTGCAGGTATTCGTGCCGAGGCGCCGGGGCTCGAGATCGGCGTTCGCCTGAGTGTGTTCGATTTTAGCCCCTTCAGCCCCGGCGAAGATCGCGTCGGCACGCCCGATAGCGAGGCGTCTTACCCGCTTGCGTTCGGTGGCGATGGCACCGCCGCCGGCATTGATCTGGCTGAGCCGTCTGCGTTCTTAACGATGCTCAAAGAACTTGGCGTGCAACTCATTTGCACTACGGCGGGCAGTCCGTATTACAACCCGCACATCCAGCGACCGGCGTTGTTTCCTCCTTCGGACGGTTACCTGCCGCCAGAAGATCCGCTGGTGGGAGTTGCTCGCCAGATCGAGGCGACCGCGACCCTCAAGCGACTGCACCCAGAAATGATCGTCGTTGGTTCTGGCTACACCTATTTGCAGGAGTGGTTGCCGAACGTCGCACAGTCGGTGGTACAGCGCGGCATGGCAGATTCGATTGGGCTGGGGCGGATGGTCCTTTCGTACCACGACCTACCAGCCGACGTGCTTGCCGGCAAGCAGCCTCAGCGGCGCCGCATCTGCCGCACATTCAGCGAATGCACCTCGGCGCCACGCAACGGCATCGTCTCCGGCTGCTATCCATTGGACCCGTTCTACAAAGAACGTCCCGAGCGGCAGCAGCTGGTAACCTTGCTACGAGAGAGCCATTAGCGGTCCGCCCGCAAGCTCAAGAGGGGCGACATGTATCGCGTCGACCGATTGCGTATTTCTAGAGTTCAAGACGCGTCCGCATTTGTTCAGAAGGAGTCTCGACGTGCAAATTCGGGCCAAGCGTAATGGCACGCCGATCGGCTATCGACTACGGTAAAGGCGACTTGAGAGTGAGAAGATGACAATTGAAGACTTTCAGTAGACCACTGCTTTTGCTGCATAGCCAGTTCATCCGTCGCTTTGGATGGATGTATTCCCTCTGCCCCACAACGTGACTGCCCAACAGCGTGTCTGCCCAATAGCGTGACTGCCCCACAACGTGACTGTCCTTCTTTGCGAGCCCATTCAATGCCGCCCATAAGCCTGTTCAGTCGCATCGCATTCTTTCTGCTGGTCGTCGCACTTGGCTCCGTGCTGCCCGAGCGTGTCCAGTCGTCCGAAACGCTGCGACTTGGGGCTCCCTTCTCCGATCACATGGTTGTCCAGGCCGACGCTCCGGTGCGGATTTGGGGCTGGGATGCCCCCGGTCAGGCGATTGCGGTGCAGCTCGCGGGGCACGCAGCAAAAACTACGGCTGACGACCAAGGGTATTGGCAAGTCGCCATGCCGGAGATCGACGATCCGGGGCCGTACCAGCTTGTGGTCAAGGGTAGCATTAAGATCAAGCTAGTCGATGTTGTCGCCGGAGAAGTTTGGTGGTGCTCTGGGCAATCCAACATGGTTTGGCCCATCGACAGAAGCGACGGGAAGGATAATGCTTTAAGCATGCCGCCGCAGCCGAACGTGCGATTTATGAAAGTTCCTCTGACATCGGCCGACGAGCCACAAAACGATGTCGACGCCAAGTGGGTGGTAAGTAAGCAAGCAACGCGGGGCGACTTCTCTGCGGTCGCATTCTTTTTCGGGACCGAACTTCATCGAGAACTCGATCGGCCGATTGGTCTCATTCAGTCAGCGTGGGGCGGGTCGAAGATCAGGGCATGGGTGCCGCCCGAGGAGTTAGCTAAAAATCCGCAGGCGTCGCTTATCGACCAGCAATACGAACAAGACAAAGCCGATTTTCAGGCGGCCTTGGAAAACTGGCGCCGTGACGGGCGACAGGGTAAGCCGCCGACGATGCGTGGCGCCGGCGCCAACCAGAAACCGTCGGGATTGGCCCACGCCATGTTTCACCCGTTTGAATCACTGTCAATACGCGGCGTGTTGTGGTACCAGGGAGAATCAGACGCGGGGACACCTAAGCTCTACGACGATCTATTCGAAAGTTTGGTCTCCGCCTGGCGCAATGGATTCGCGAATCCAAAATTGCCGGTCTACTTCGTACAGTTGCCAAACTTTTCCGCAGGCGGCGCCGATTGGTCGGCCTTCCGCAATCAGCAGCGATTGACTGCCGAGCGGCTACCAGACGTTCAGATGGCGGTGACAATCGACGTCGGAAAGGCTCGCGACATTCACCCACCTAACAAGTTAGCGGTGGGACAAAGACTTGCGAAGCTCGCACTTGCCTACACCTATGGACAGGTCGATCCCGCTGCCGGCAGTCCACGGCCTGTCGAAGCAAGTCGCAATCCTGAACAATTTAGCGGTGTGCGTATCAAATTTGACCGTGTCGGATCGGGATTGAAAACCAACGACGATGGTAGTCCACCGTTGGCGTTTGAACTCGTCGACGACACCGGCAATCGTCATCAGGCCGTCGCCAAAATCGTGGCCGCTGACACTGTCGAAGTCTCACACCCTGCGATTGCCAAACCTTCGCGTGTTCTCTACGCACACCAGCCGAATCCGCAAGTAAATCTGATCAACTCCTCAGACTTGCCGGTCACGCCATTCGCTATCACCATCGATGACGGAAAATGAACCCGCCGATAACGCCGCTTTACTCAGCATCGGTTGGGGCGCCGTTTGCCGGAGCGGCGGCACGGTAGTTTTTTGAGCCCGTAGCTCGTCGTCTGAACAGTCAGCCTCGGGCGTATTGCGGCGACTTGCACGAGGAGACGCTTCGCAAGCTGGCTGGCGTACGGCGACTCATGGCAGTGTAAGCAGGCTCCAGCCTGGGGTTTCTTGGTGACCCGCTCGGTGACGCCCTGGTCGTACAGCATGTAGGCGTGACCGCGAGCTTCGCGGTAGTCGATGCTGAACGCATACCCCGCGTAGAGTCGTTTAAGCCACGGCTGCGATTCCAGCTTCGAGGGAGGCAACGCACTACTGCCGCCGTAGAACTTGTCGCCGGCCGTCGACTTCCAACCGTCAAAATGGTGCGGCCAGTTGAGCCCCCATGGTTTGGGATCGGTCGAGATCTCGGTGACCTCTGCCACCCGTACAAAAGGCTTTCGTGCTTCCTGTTTGTGGTCGAAAATCGATACCAGTACCCATGCCACAAGTGCCGTGGCGATTGCGGCAGCAAGGAAGGCTAGCACCAATCCAAAAACGGCGCCGTGGCGAAGGTTTGGCGATTGGCGTGTGCTTTGCAAACGACGACGAAAGTGCTTCATCGGCTAGTACCCTTCGTAGCGACGTGGGGCAATCGAATGAGCATGACCCACGCTGGCATGGCAGTGAACGCAAGAGAGCATGTCCCCGTCCGACTCGACCGGGAGCATGTGATTGACAAGGTCTTGATGGCAGTACAGACAAGCGTCCTGCACGACTCGGCTATTTCGCTCTTTGATTTGGATGGGGTCTTTGAAATCACCGGTGGTAAACGCCAGTGAATGAAAGAACCCGTTGTCCGCCTTGCTGAGATACTTGCCAACAAAATTGTGTGGCGTGTGGCAGTCGTTGCAAACGGCTACGGCATGGTGGCTCGACTTCTGCCACGAATCGTAAGACTCTTGCATGACGTGGCAGTTGGCGCAACTTACTGGATCGTTTCCAAGATAGGCGTGCCCCTCGCCATAGCCGAAGGTGAAAACGCCCAAGCCACCCAGCCCGCCAAACGCCAGTGCAACGGCCAAGGGTGCAGCGACCGTCTTGACGCTGCCACTTCGAGAGTTTTTATGCGTGGCAGCGGTCACTTGGGGAGAAGCTCAAGAAGCTCACTAAGACCGGGTCGCAGCAGAGATGTGGAGCATACTCTACGGGCGTCGCAGGCACTGCCTAATCCTCATTGGACTTGTGCGTGGCAGCCGCGAGCACGCGAGTTATACCAGCAACAGCGACTTAAGCAAATTAGTTTTTGCGATGCAGAGAAGAATAATCACAGCTTCGCTACTGGCTAGCTGTGTGCAGCTTCAATACGCCCGGGCGTTGTGCGCTACTCGGCACAGGCGCTCAGCCGATGAGAAGGATTCGAAAACAGGAGCCGCGAGTTGCTGCACGTGCAAACACGGCAGCGAACTCGCGGCTCCTGTTGTTGCAATTGTCCCTGCAAGTGTGAGGCGGAACGTCTTTGGGCCAGCGACGTCCCTTAGTAGCGGAGGATTAGGTCGGCGGTGAGCCGGTTCTCTAGCACGTCTTGGCGATCGGTTAGTGGGATTTCGATTGCCAAGCCAATCTCCGTGTTCTGATTCGGCTTGTAATTGCCGCCGATGGCGCCCGTGACGATGTTGTTGCCATTCACGCCGCCTGAGCCGAGGTTGAACAAGTCGCCTCCTTCGATTCCCGTGAGTCCCAGTCGGTCGGAGCCACCGTCGGTGTAGTGAAACCAGTTGAACTCCATTAAGGCGTACCAGCCTCGACGTACCTGGTAGTCAAAGTGGTTCGACCAGTAAACAAACGATGAGGTTAGGTCCTCGTTTGGCGGAATAATTCCGCCAAAAGCGCTAAGCCAGTGGCCGCATCCGCAGAATCGGGTCCCACCAGTTAAGAACAGGTGGAAGTCGCCATCGCCACCGGCCTGCAAGGCGTCGGGCGTGCCGACGGGCAGGTCATAAACCACGCCGCCGGAGAGCAACCGTTGGTTCTTCGCGTCGCGATACAGTGCGTACTTGAAGCCGAGGTCAATATCAGCCCAACCGTCACCGACGAGGGGATTCCGCGAAACGATGTAGCCATCGCGGGCAGCAATGAATGAGAGGCGGTCGGTCAGCCGTGCACGAATTTGCAGGGCGTACAGTTGGATGTCGCCCCCGCCAAGTCCAGAAGGCACATGGTGCGTCAGGAATATGGTCCGCAATTCCGTGACATTTCGCGGATCTTCAAACAGCGTCGGGTTGGTCATTGGGCTGATGAAGTCATCAAAGCAGGCTTCCGTGTCGCGGAAGCAGCCCAGCAGTAGGCTCGGTAGTTTGCAACCTTTGCTACAGGGATCGTATGTCAGAATCCCGCGGCCGAAGAGACCGCAGTTCTTGTCGCAGCAGCGACAACCGGTGGAGCAAGCTGAGCAGCAGCCCCCGCAGCAAACTTCGCTGCAGCAGCCATTGCCGCAGCAATCGTCACCGCAGCACGCCGGTGCTTCGCCGCAGCAACTGCATAACCGGGTGGTATCGCTTTCCCATTCAACGCCTTCGGCAATTTGGCTTTCGGCGATGGGTTCCGTTAGTAGCCAATCGGCGACGCGGATTTCGGTATTCCCGGTGGCCGTCTGCCCTACACAAATGAAAGCGAGCAAAGCGGCGATGGATAGGCTTCTCATCATTTTGATTCCGTTCCTGAACGACTTCATTCTGTAAGCGTCGCGCGAAGCAAGTTCGGATGGGGAACGAGCTGTCAGAGCGACTGCCTTGCGACACCTTTCGCTACCGGTCAACTCGGACGAAGAATAGCGCCGTGGCGAGTTTTCAATGCACGCCCGCGAAACCTCCACGAATCGGAGGCGATTTGCCAACCGTTACGAGCAAATCACGCTAAAAAGGGCCTTTTTGTATTAAAGACAAGATTATCCACTTGACTCAAATGGCGTTGGAGCCGATATTCTTCACAAAGAGATACGCAGGTCTTCAATTGAGCCTGATTATGCCTCCCATCGCGTGAGTTGAACCGTGGCTGTTTCCCAAACTGCTGAGTACGCCCTGCGGGCTGTGGTATGGCTAGCGCAGAAGCCAGGCGAGCCCCAGACGACCCAGCAGTTAGCGGACGGGACGCAAGTTTCGCCAAGTTACCTACCGAAAGTTCTGCAGCCGTTGGGGCGTGCCGGCATTCTGACTAGCCAACGCGGCATCAACGGCGGCTACACGCTGGCCCGCGACCCAGACGGCTTGACGCTCTTGGAGATTGTTAACTGTGTCGATCCGGTGCAACGCATCACCCGCTGCCCGCTAAAGCTCGCCGGACATAGTGGCATGCTGTGTCCGCTCCATCGAGCACTCGATGACGCGATGGCCGAATTGGAACGAACGTTTCGCGAAACAACCGTCGGAGCATTGCTGCGGGAAAACACAAGTGTCACACCATTATGCGACATGTCCCCAGCAACGGTTTCGCTAGAAACAGCCGCAGCTTCGGCAAAAAAACTGCCACCGACAAGCAATTAACGATGACGTTGCCATCGTCGATGAATTACATTCTCGGCGACCAGTGTTCGCCAACTAACTTTCAAGCAAGCTCTACGAAGAAGGACATCGAGGAATGAGCGAAGAAGCGACTGCCGCACCGTCGCGGCTCGAACGATTTAGCTACGACGACGCGATAGTGCGAATGTTTGCTACCGCCACCATGGTGTGGGGCGTCGTCGGCTTTGCCGTTGGGATGCTACTGGCGTTGCAATTGCCGTTTCCCTCGCTCAATGGTGGAATCGAATGGATCACCTTCGGGCGCCTACGCCCGCTGCATACCAACGCCGTGATCTTCGCCTTTGCCGGCAACGCTATCTTCGCGGCCATCTATTATTCGACGCAGCGGTTGTGTAAAGCGCGGATGTTTAGCGATACACTCAGTCGGCTGCACTTTTGGGGCTGGCAGGCGATTATCGTTTCGGCAGCGTTGACGCTGCCCTTTGGAATCACGCAAAGCAAAGAATACGCGGAACTCGAGTGGCCGATCGACATCGCCATTGCCGTCGTCTGGGCAGGGTTCTTTGGCATCAACTTTTTCATGACGCTCGTCAATCGACGCGAGCGGCATATGTATGTTGCACTCTGGTTCTATATCGCGACGATCGTCACCGTCGCCATTTTGCATATCTTCAACAATCTGTGGGTGCCGATTCTTTCGCCGACGCTCATCAAGAGCTATCCCATCTACGCCGGTGTGCAAGATGCAATGATGCAGTGGTGGTATGGGCACAACGCCGTGGCGTTTTTCTTGACGACGCCATTCTTGGGGCTCATGTATTACTTTCTGCCGAAGGCGGCGGATCGGCCGGTGTTTAGCTACCGGTTGAGCATCATCCACTTCTGGTCGCTGGTCTTCATCTATATCTGGGCCGGCCCGCACCATTTGCACTATTCGGCGGTGCCTGAGTGGGCCCAAACGCTTGGCATGGTGTTCAGCGTCATGCTCTGGATGCCCAGTTGGGGCGGCATGATCAACGGCCTGCTCACTTTGCGCGGCGCTTGGCATAAAGTGACAACCGATCCGGTGCTGAAGTTCTTTGTTGTCGGCATCACTTTTTACGGGATGAGCACCTTCGAGGGACCTCTGCTGTCGATCAAAGCGGTCAACGCGCTGAGTCACTACACCGACTGGACGATCGCCCACGTTCACTCAGGCGCCCTGGGTTGGAACGGCTTTATGACGTTCGGCATGATCTATTGGCTGGCGCCACGACTGTTTCAAACGAAGCTCTACAGTCAGGCACTCGCGAGCGCTCATTTCTGGATCGCTACGATTGGCATCCTGGTTTACATCGTGCCGCTTTACTTTGCCGGCATCATTCAAGGCCTGATGTGGGGCGGCATCACACCCACGGGGCAGTTGGCCTATCCCGACTTCGTCGAAACGACGCAGGCGATCATTCCGCTGTACTACGCCCGAGCAATTGGTGGATCGCTGTATATCGTCGGCATGTTTATCGGCTGCTGGAACTTCTACAAGACGTGGCAGTCCCGGCCCGCTGAGTACGAGGTGCCTGTCTACGAAGCGCCCGCGTTGAAGGACGTCGCGTTCACCCCCGAGCGTCCGCCAGAGACAAACCTAGAGATGGTCACCGACTACGCCAAGCGGTTCGACATCTGGAGCACGATGTGGTGGCACCGCGTATGGGAACGCATGCCGATCAAGTTCACCATCCTGACGATCGCCGCCGTGGCTGTGGCGTCGCTCTTAGAACTGATTCCGACGTTTGTAATTCGGTCGAACGTCCCCACAATCGCCACGGTCGAACCGTATACGCCACTCGAATTGGCGGGG
>JBCDCL010000077.1:0-9417 GCA_039182175.1 Planctomycetota bacterium | reverse complement strand
TGTAAACTAAAGACTTCGCGGCATCCCGCCCGGAACAGCGGGCCTGATTCCTGCCGCCCGACACCAGCATTCGATAGGAGAGGCGCCGATGGCGAGCGTCGCCGAGGCCATCAAGAGTGGCCTAATTCCTAACACCCAAGAGCTTGAAATCAACAAGCTCTTTCGGGCGTGCGTCAAACAAGAAGCCAGCGACCTGCACCTGAAGGTCGGCAACCCCCCCATGGTGAGGGTCAGCGGTACGCTCCGGCCGCTGAATCGGCCGCCGATCGAAGATGAAGAAATGGTGCGGCTTTGCTACCCGCTGCTCAGCGATCGTAATCGCAAGATTTTTGAGAAGGACGGCGGCGCCGACTTCGCTCACACCGTCCAGGTGGACGACACCAATTGGCGGTTCCGCGTCAACTTGCTGCAGCAACTTGGCCACATGGGGATGGTCGCCCGGCGGGTGAACGCTTGGATTCCCGACTTCGAAGGCTTGCACCTGCCCAAGTCCGTGGCGCCCCTCTGCACGTTCGACCAAGGGATGATCCTGCTGGCGGGCGTCACCGGTTCGGGTAAGTCGACCACCATCGGGTCGATGCTCAACTGGATCAACCACAACTATCGCAAGCACATCCTCACGCTCGAAGATCCGATCGAGTTCGTCTTTACCGAAGAGAAGTGCTTGATCAACCAACGCGAGATTGGCCTCGACGTGGTCGACTTCGAAGTTGGCATGAAGCACGCAGTTCGTGAAGACCCCGACATTATCCTTGTCGGCGAAATGCGAGACCGCGAAACCTTTATGACGGCCATCCACGCTGCCGAGACGGGCCACTTGGTGTTTGGGACGATCCACGCTTCGAGCGCCGCCAGCACCATCGGCCGTATCTTGGACCTGTTCCCGCAAGATATGCACCCCGCGTTGCGGAGTGCGATTGCGATGAACATGAAGGGAATCATCGCCCAAAAGCTGCTCAAGAGCATCAAGAAGGACGTTGGCCGTGTTCCGACGGTCGAGGTGATGACATTCACGCCGCTGGTGCGCAAACTGGTGCTCGAAGAACAAGACCACAAACTGGGCGACGCCATCCGCATCGGCGCCGAGGATGGCATGCAGGACTTCACGCAAAGCCTCAAGTCGCTGGTCGACCAAGAGCTGATCGACCGCGAGACCGCCATGGAAGTGGCGCCCAACCGCGAAGCGCTCAAGATGGCCCTCAAGGGAATCAACGTTGCCCAGGGTGGCATCCTCTAATGACGCAGCAAATGGCACGGGCGCAGCAAACGGTGAGGGGCATGGCGGTGAGGGGCACGGCGGTGGGGCACAGCAGCTTGCAGTCAGCTTGGTGGATTCGCCTTTTGGCGGTCTTCTTTGCCGTCGCGTTGTCAGGCGAAGTCTCCGTCAACACGGCAGCGGCGCAAATTGCCGTCGAAACCTTGGAAGCAACCCGGCAGGGCGCCGATCTACAAAACCGCAATACTCGCCAAGCACAACGCGCCGCCGGCATCGCCAGTGACGAAGAGAGCAACGAAGAAGCAGCCCCCGAGGAAGACCCAGCCGATGATACGGGCGACGCCGACACAAGCGACGAAGCGGCGCCCGCGGGCTCGTCGGCGCCTGCCGTGAAGTTCGACGAGTGGAACGACGAGCATTCCGTCTATCGTTCTACCAAGGGCTACACCAGTTGGTTGTACGTCTTGTTAACGGTCGTCGGTTTGTTGGTGTGGGTTCGCGTTGGCGACTGGGTTAACCGCGACGCACAAGGTTACGAACTCGGCTGGCAAACGTGGAACCTCGTTGCCTTCTTGCCGGGGGTACTCGCGTTTCTGACGCTCTTCGTTCTGCCGGCAGCAGCCTCGCTGCCCGTGCTCTTCTTGGCGGGCTTCGTGCCGCTGGTGGTCTACGCGATTCGCCACAACAAAGCTGTCGAGTCGCACGAACGGGTCTTCACCCGCGACTGGTGGAAATACGAGATGGCTGAGATGGCCTCGGGTGTCGGCATCAAGGTAAAGACCGAGAAGCAGGCTGCCTACGCCAAGGGCGCCGCCGTCACGTTCGAGGCACGGGGCGCCGACGAGGCGACGCAAAACAAAGCCAACCTGCTAAACGCCCGGCAATCGCCCGGGTTTGTGGTCGCCAAGGAACTCATCGCCCAGATGGTCCGCCGCCGTGGCGAGCAAGCAATGCTCGACTATCGGCAAGACACGGTCGTCGTCAAACACTACATCGATGGCGTTTGGCAAGACGCTCCCGACATGGAACGCGAAGATGGCGACGTGATGCTGGCGGTGCTTAAAACGCTGGCGAACCTCAAGCCGGGCGAGCGGCGGGCCAAGCAAGAAGGGGAGATTGGCGCCGAGTTCCAAGGCGTCGATTACGAAGTCGAGCTGACCACCCAAGGCGTCAAGACAGGCGAGCGGGTGCTGGTCAAGCTAATCGATCCGGCGAAGAAGTCGCTCAGCACGTTCCTTGACCTGGGCATGCGAGAGAAGATTCGCGACCAATGGTCCGAAGTGCTCGGCAGCGAAAGTGGCTTGATTGTCATTTCCGCCCAACCTGGCGCCGGACTAACGACGCTTACCAACGTCTCGCTCCGCGAGACCGACCGTCTGATGCGGGACTTCTTCTCGGTCGAAGACGTCAACGAGCCCGAGCAAGAGATCGAGAACCTGGTCGTTCATACGTACGATTCGAAGAAGGGCGAATCGCCGGCGACGATCCAAGAGAAGCTCACCCGGCTTTACCCCAACGCCTACGTATGCCGCGACTTCGTCAATCCCGAGTCGGCGCAAGGGCTGATCGACGAAGCCAAAGACGGCAAACTGGTGGTCACCTGCGCCCGGGCAAGCGAGGCGCCCGAAGCCATTTTGCGATTGCTCAAGAACAAAGCTCCGCATCGCGACGTGGTCGAGACGATCGTCGCCTCGATCAACATGCGGCTCATTCGCCTGCTATGCGATGCGTGCAAGGTAGGCTACGAACCGTCGCCCGACCTGCTCAAGAAGCTCGGCATTCCCGCCGGCAAAGTAACGCAGCTTTACCGCGTGCCCAACGAAGAGGAAACCAAGAAGCCGTGCGAGAAGTGCGGCGGCCTCGGCTATCACGGACGCACCGGGCTGTTTGAACTGCTGGTCGTTAACGACAAAGTTCGCGAAGTGCTGCTCAAGCAGCCCAAGATGGAATTGCTCCGCAAAGCAGCCCGCACCGCCGGCATGCGGAACCACCAAGAAGAAGGCATCCTCCTCGTCGCCAAAGGCGCCACCTCGCTGCAAGAACTTCAGCGAATGCTTAAGGGATAGAGTTGAAGTTTGAAGAGTGAAGAGTGAAAGCCCCGAGTTCATCACCAGTCACCAGTCACCAGTCACCAATAACCAGCCACCGGCCACTCCTCACAAATGCTATTCGGTTTTATTCTCGGCGCCACGGTCTTTGCCTCGGTGGCGATGATGGTGCGCGAAGGGGTTTGGAACAATACGCTCGCGTTGATCCAAATCTTGTTGAGCAGCGTCATTGCGATGGGGCTCTACCAGCCGCTGGTAGTGATGATCGACGAACAGCTCGGCGGCGAATACACCTACGCACTCGATATCGTCGTGTTGTGGGGCGTCTACGTCGTGGCGTTTATCGTGCTCAAGCTCCTGTGCGAAAAGTTTTCCAAGACCCGCATGCGTTTTCCCGAGAAGGTGGACGACTTTGTCGGCCCGCTAATTGGCTTGATCGCGGGCGCCTGCCTGGCGGGTTTTGTTGGCGTCTCGCTGCACGTGGCGCCGCTGCCACGTGACGGACTAGGCGGCGCCATGAATTACACCGAGAGCGAATTCCGCGGCGCCCCCATCTACGCCCTCGACGCGACCTGGCTGAAGATGTACGAAACGGCATCGAACGCCGGCTTTGCCGGCCCCGACGACTTCTCTGCCTGGGGCTTTGTCAAAATCTATGGCGACCGTCGAGCCCGCTACGAAGAGACTGAGGGGCTACGGGTTGACCGCGGCGGTGGCCGCCGCCGGTAACTTCCCACGTGCAGCTTCTCTCGTTTCTGATAGGTTGATGCCTCGCAACCAATCGCTTCCCACCGGCAACCGTCTCTCGCCAGCACGTCCATGATCCCCGCACGTCCATGATCTCAGCCGAAACGCCAATCGCTAGCCATCGTGACGAGGGAGAAGATCAGCACTACCGCTCGCTCAGCAGTTTGGCGGTGGGGGGGCTGATCCTCGGGTTGGCGTCGGCCGCGTTCATCGCCGCGCCGACTTTGGTGATCGTTCCCCTGGCGGCGATTGCCGTCTCGACCATCGCCCTGCGACGCATTGCCGCCAATCCCGAGGTACTCGCAGGCCGTGTGTTTGCAATCTGCGGCCTTCTGCTGGCGGTGGTAAGCAGCACGGCGGGGTTCACCAAAACGCTCGTCGTCGAGAGGCTCCTCGCCGGCCAGGCCGAGCCGGTCTCCCGGGCGTGGATCGACGCAGCGCTGGCCGGCGATATTCAGGAAGCCCACTGGCAGACGCTCGAGCCGGGCAAGCGTAAACGAATCGCCGAGGGCGACTCCTCCTCAACGCCGAGGCCCAGCAGCCCGCCATCGCCGGGCGGTCCGCCAACGCCCGAACCACCGACGATCGCCGAAGAGGTTGAGGCTTACGCCGAGAATCCTGCCATCGTTGCGCTGGGTGAGTTAGAAGGCGTCACAGCCGTGGACTTCGTCGAGAACGACGGGCCCGACTGGATGAGCTTCGGCCGGATTCGCTTAGCCCAAGTCTTCCGGCTGATTAGCGACGACGGGCGCCTGGGCCGATTGACCGTAGTTCTGGAGCGGATCCCGCTGCGTCGCGATGGCGCCGGCCTGTGGCGCGTGGCCAACGCCGTCTACACGCCCGATTCGCCCCGCTCTTAGCTGTAGGCCCTAATACGCCTGCGGAACTTTGCCGGTTTGCCGGCGTCGCTAGCGTTGGGTGACTTTTCCGATTGGCCGCCTGTTCGGCCGCTCCGCGCCTACGGTCTACCGAGCCGCCGGGCGGCCCGCTGGCAGTCCTTCTTCCCGAGCCCGAAAAGTTTACCAAAATCACGGGGTCCGCCAGCAAAAAGCGGGCGAATGGGGCGCCTGTGCGTGCATGTTTGCAGGCGGCGCCGTCGATACAGCTTGCGAGGCGGTAATCGACGGTGTCGGTTCGTGCCCCAAGATTGGCACAGCCGGCATGTGAACACGGAAGTGCAATTCCCCGCTCGCTGACGCAATGACCGCGTCGCGAAAAACCCCGAGAAGGAGTCTGAAGGTGAACGTTGCAAGATGGACGATCGGCTTGGCCGTGATCGCCCTGGGCGCCAGTCCCGTGCTAGCCCAGTCGGCGGTCCAAACGGCCTTCAACTACAAGTTGACGGGATGTTGTGAAGAGCCCAGCTGCTGCTGCGATGAACCCAGCTGCTGCTGTGACGAACCCAGCTGCTGCTGCGATGAGCCCAGCTGCTGCTGTGATGAACCGAGCTGCTGCTGCGATGAGCCCAGCTGCTGCTGTGATGAACCAAGCTGCTGCTGCGACGATGCTTGCTGCGGCGACGCTTGTGGATGTGGCTCTGCCTGTGGTCTGGGCGGCGGCGGATGCTGCTTGCTGGGCGACTGCAACCTCGGCGACCCCTGCACGCTGGTTCAGGACAAGCTGTGTGGCTGCAATCCTTACTTCAACATTGGCATGTGGACCCAGATTGGTTACCACGACTCGCAAACGCCGTTGTCAAACGACTTTGGCGATGTCCTGGCGTTCAATGACGTCCCCGACCAGCTGAACCTGCACCAGCAATGGTTGTGGGCTGAGAAGGTTGCCGACGGCTCGAACGGCATTGGCTTCGGTTTCCGTGCTGACGTCATGTACGGTACCGACGCTCAGAAGACGCAGGCGTTCGGCAACCCCCGTGCTGGCACCCCCGGCGCCGGTACGTTCGACGCTTCGCTCGACCACGGTGAGTACGGCTGGGCGATTCCTCAGCTCTACGGTGAGGTTGCTTTCGGCGACTGGTCCGTTATCGCTGGTCACTTCTACACGCTGATCGGTTACGAAGTTGTGACCGCTCCGGATAACTTTTTCTACAGCCACGCGTTGACGATGTTCAACAGCGAGCCGTTTACCCACACCGGTGTGCTGGCTACCTACAGCGGCTTCGACAGTGTCGAGCTGTACGGTGGTTGGACCCTCGGTTGGGACACGGGCTTCGATCAGGAAGCTAGCGGCAGCAGCTGGTTGGGCGGTTTCAGCACGAGCTTGACCGACGACATTGCCTTCACCTACATCAGCACCGCTGGCAACTTTGGCGCCCGCAGTGCTGGGGCTGACGGCTACAGCCACTCGTTGGTGTTCGACGTAGCTTTGAGCGATAACCTCAACTACGTCTTCCAAAGCGACCTGGTCGACATCGACAATCCTGCGATTGGCTCGAACGACCAGATCGGCATCAACCAGTACTTGTTCTACACCATCAACGACTGCACCGCAGTCGGCTTCCGTGGCGAATGGTGGAAGAGCGACGGTCAGTCGTTCAACGAAGTCACTTTCGGCGTGAACTACCGTCCGCACGCCAACGTGGTGATTCGGCCTGAGTACCGTTACGACTGGACTCCGACCGACGATGGCTACGGCGCCAACCTAGCTGGCGTCACTCGTGACGAAGAGTCGACCTTCGGTATCGACTGCGTCATCACCTACTAAGTGTCTCGGGTGTTAGAAGCGAGCTTCAGACCGCGGGTCGCCTTGTGCGACCCGCGGTTTTTTTATGCGCGGCTTCCACTTTTACCCCTCCACCGCGTGCGGGGGAGGGGCTAGGGGAGGGGGCAGCACCCGCAGTCGATCCTGACTCCTTCTACCGCGTGATCAACCACGCACTCAACGCCCCAAGCAAAGCCACTGCCAGCAAGACCAAGATCCGGCGCGGACTCAGCACCCGGGTCGCCACGGGAGTTTCGATCGAAGGCTCCGCCTTCCACACCGGCAGGTTATGGTGCGAGCCACAGTAGTCGCAGTTCGACTTATCCGGCGACAGCGTAGCCCCACAGCTTTCGCAGCGTAGCGTTTTTGGTTGGGCGCCGGGCGTCATGGTCGAGGCGGATCGGTGGGCGTGCTGGCCGAATGTAACGCGGGCTGTATTCTTGCCAGAATCCCAGGCCGGCAGCAACCGGTTGACGCTCGGACAACGAATGTCGCCGCATCGAATCTTGCCCCGGCAAGGGGCAACGGCACATAGCCAAGGGCGCGAGCCCCTGGTTGAGGATTTGAAACTACTGTCCTCAAAGCAGCCCCAGCGGGGCGGCGGCATGTCGTCGAGCTGAGCCTCCGTCGCCCCGCTGGGGCTTCGGGAATCGCGTGAAAGATTCTAGGGAGCTTGCGCCCCTGGCTACATGCCGGCGGCCCTCCGGGCCTGTGGTCGACTATCTCGAAGCTGCCTCGACGACCTCACCCGCGGTTTGCGACGCAGGTGGCGACGATCCGAATGGCGTCGTAATCAACTTGGCCGCCAAGCTGCTCGTAGATGGGCTTGAGCCCCCGCAAGCCGACCTCGTCGATGGCGCCCTCGATCTGGGCGGCAGTCGCCGTGTCGACCCACGGCGTGGGATCGGCGATGTGCTCGTGCCGCAGGTATTGGTTGAGGTAACCGACCACGGTCGAGCGTGCTCGCTGCATGGCGGCAGCCGTTTCGTCGATCGACATGCCTTCGCGAAAGTGGCGAAACGCCGCGAGTGCCGAGGCGGTAGGACCGGCTTCGTCGTCACTGGCACTGTTGCCCGCTGCTTGGGGCGTACCGAGTGGATCGAGGGCGACGTCGTTGGCCTGGCAGTAGTCGACAATCGCCTCGACAAACGCCTCGCCATACTCGGTGAGTTTCTTCTGCCCAACGCCACGCACTTCGGCAAAGCCATCAAGCGACGACGGGCGGCGACGGGCCATGTCTCGCAGCGCCGCATCGCTAAAGACGATGTAGGCCGGCACCCCATGTTCGGCCGCCAGATCGGCCCGCATCGTGCGAAGCCTGTCGAACAGTTCGCGATCGACGCCTTCCCAAGAATCGGCAGCGCCGCCGGCGCCGCTTCGGCTGGCGCCACGCCGGCTCTTGGGCGCCGGCTTAAGCAGTCGCGGCTCGGCGTTGCCTTTGAGGAGTTGCAGACCTGGCTCGGTAATCTGCAGCGTGTTGTATTCACCAACTTTCACCAAATAGCCTTGGCCGATAAGTTGCTCGATCCAATCCCGGATAACGGTCGGCCGATGTTCTTTGAGCAAGCCATAGGTGCTAAGCTGGTCGTGCTGCTGGTCGAGGATTCGCTGCTCTGCCGAGCCGGCCAGCACCTTGGCCGTGTAGTCGCCGCCGAATCGTTGTTCGAGTCTCGCGACGCACGACACGATTTTCTGCGCCAGGATGAGCGGCTCGTCGACTAGCTCCAGGTCGCCATCGCAGACGTCGCAGGCGCTGCAGTTGTCTTTCTCAAACGACTGGCCAAAGTGCTCTACAAGCGATTTGTGCCGGCAGGTGACGCTGGTGGCAAAGCTGGCCATCGCATCGATCGACTTCAAGGCCGAGGCTGCCGCCTGCGGGTCGGACATGTCGGTCATCCGGCGCCACGTTTGGGCGTCGCCCGCCGAGTAGAGCAGCAGGCACTCGGCTTCGAGCCCATCGCGGCCCGCCCGGCCGCTCTCTTGCTGGTAGTTCTCGATCGACTTCGGCATGCCGGCGTGAACCACGTAGCGGACATTCGACTTGTCGATCCCCATGCCGAACGCCACGGTCGCCACAACGACGTCGATCCGCTCACTAATGAAATGATCTTGGTGACGCTGCCGCTCTTCGTCGCTCAGGCCGGCATGGTAAGGCGCCGCTTTGACGCCAAGCTCCGTCAGCGCGGCCGCCGTGCGTTCGACTTCTTTGCGACTGATGCAGTAAACGATGCCCGACTCGCCGGGGTGCCGCGCTACCGCGTCGCGGATTTGCCCCAGCTTGCCCGACGCACGTTGCACGCGATAAGTCAAGTTGGGCCGGTCGAACGAACCGACTAAAAATTCCGGCTCATCAAGCCCGAGTTGGGCAGCGATGTCTCGCCGGACCTGCTCGGTGGCGGTGGCGGTATAGGCATGCATCGCCACGCCCGGCAGCACTTCTTTGAGTTGCCGTAGGCCGCGGTACTCGGGCCGGAAGTCATGCCCCCAACTGCTGATGCAATGGGCTTCGTCGATCGCAATGAACGAAACGTCGATCTGCGTCAAAAAGCTGAGCGTTCCGCTGGTGAGCAACCGCTCGGGCGCCATGTAGAGCAGTTTGATTTCGCCGGAGCGGACGCCCTCGGCGATTTCGCGTTTCTCATCGATGCCGATCGTGCTATTGAGCGCCGCGGCGGCAATGCCACACTCGCGGAGGGCGTCGACTTGGTCCTTCATCAGCGAAATCAGCGGCGACACCACCACCGC
>JBCDCL010000076.1:0-9444 GCA_039182175.1 Planctomycetota bacterium | reverse complement strand
GGCATGCCCTCGCCAGCGTCGATGATGTCGAGCGTCAGCTTGCCAGCCGTGGGGCGGGCGGCGATCTTGACGCCGCTTTCGCCGGCCTGCGCAGAGCCTTGCGTCGCGGTGGCGGCGGAGGCATCCAGGGCGTTTTGCACCAGGGCCCGGATCGCTTGGGCGAGGGCTGTCGGCGGCGCGAGTAGCACGACCTCGACTGCTTGCTGGGTGGGCGTGTCCTCGTACTGCACTTGAACCTGGTCGCCATTGGCAAGTTCGCCGAGCACGTCTTCGACTAATTCGGCGGCGGTGATCTCCACCGGCGCCTCGCCAGTGGCTTGGCCCGAGTCCATCGACATGCGATCGAGTATTCGCCGACATCGGGCCAACGCCTCGCGAATCAACTCGACATCGTCTACCGCCTCGGCCGAGACGCCCGATTCGTTCTCGCGTGACGCAGCCAGCTCGCGGTGTAGTTCCCCAGTGGCGACGGCGATGGCGCCAAGCGGGGTAGCCAACTCGTGGGCCGCGCCGGCTGCGAGGGTGCCGAGCGCCTCGAGCTTTTCACTGCGAGCACGGCGTTCTTCAGCTCGATTTTTCTCCTCCTGGGCGCGTCGCAACTCGCGCGTGAGCCGGGTAGCGAACGAAACGATTACCACCGAGCAGACGCTAAACGCCGCAAAGCCGCCGAGGCCGACGATGTGCAAACCGTCGAGCGCAACGACGCTTTCCAACCGGGCAGGATCACGCAGGATATCGAGCGGCAAGTGGCGGTAGGTGATGGCGGCGAAGGCGACGATCGCCATCGCACACAACAGCCACGACCACCGCGCGGGCAGGAGCACCCCGCAGAGAGCGAGGTTTACGAAGTAAAACACCACAAACGGATTGGTCGGCCCGCCGGTTAGGGCGAGCATCGCGCTGAGCACCAGTAGATCGAGCAGCATCAACCCGCCGAGCACCATATGCCAAACACGCGGCCGCAGATGCCGGTGTGATGCCCGACGATGATGGACCCACCACGCAAAACCGGCGTTCGTCACTGCCGTGACGCCGACGAGCCCTAGCAGCAACCCCAGCGGCGCCTCGACCTGCAGGCGATACTCCACCAGCGCGATCGTGACCAACTGCCCCGCCACCGCCACCCAACGCAACTGCGCCAGCCACGCCGCGTTGATCGCAAGACGCGTCGAGTCAATCTGTTTGAAGTCGTCCGTCGCTGGGTTCAAGGCGTCACCGTGACGGGTGCAGTCCTGTGTCGGGAAACGCTTTACCGTGCAGCACTAGGCCCGGAGGGCCAGCGGTATGTAGCCGGGGGCGCGAGCCCCCGGACTGTTGCCGTTTGTTTGCAACGTGCAGGAGAGCAGGGTGTGAGAACGGCTCGCGTTCTACCAGGGGCTCGCGCCCCTGGCTACATGCTTCCGCCCCTCCGGGGCTTTTGTTTCAGTAGGGTTAGTCGAGCAGTTTGATTTTTACGGAGCGGAAGTGGACTTCGCTGTCTGGGTCGTGGCCTTGGAGGGCGATGGTGCCGTGGGAGAGGTGGCGGCCGGGGCGGTCGGCGGGGGGCTGCACGTCTTCGGGTTCGGTGTACTCGTTGACGACCTCACCATCTACTTTCACCACGACGTGCTTGCCACGGACGATTAGATGCTGGGTGTACCACTCGTTGTCCTTCGCCGGCGAATCGTCGAGCACGTCTTTCACTTTGTAGAGACTGCCCGTCTTGATGCGGTCGCCCTGCGTCTGGTTGATTTGCATCTCGTAGCCGTGGTTCGGCCAGCCTTCTTCTTGGTACTTGGTGTGAAAGAAAATGCCCGAGTTGGAGCCGGGCTTGGTTATGACTTCTACCAGCAGTTCGAAGTCCTGGAAGTCGGCATTGCCAACCGCGCCCACGTAAAAGGCATGCGCCCGCGGACCGTTGGCGATGATGGCGCCATCTTCAACGCGGAAGGTTTCTGGATTCTCCGAGACACGCCAGCCAGTTAGGTCACGGCCGTTGAAGAGTTCGATCCAGCCCTTGTCCGTGGGATTGGCGTGCGATTCGTCACTCGACTCGTGGTGGTTAGCATCGTGGTGGTCAGCAACCACCGCAGACGAGAGCAGCAGAACTAGAAAAGGCGCAGCAGCAGAAAAACTAAAGGCGAGGCGGTGCATCGAGAAGACTCCAAGCAAAAGGTGAGCATGGTTGAAGTCTTTAGTTTACCTCGCCGAGTCAGCCCGCCGCCATACGCAGCGCCTGAATGCGGGCGGTTGCGTCTTCACCATTTCTCTTGGCCCGTCGTCGCCAGGACGGCGGCCCATAGATCGCGGTCGAGATCCAATCGTTTCACTGCGCCCGTGCTAAGCGATAGCGGCACGTGCACCGTCTGGTTGTGCCACAGGCTGACCATCATGTCCGTCTTGCCGGCAAGTGCGGCATGGCACGCTTGGCGAGAAAGCTGCTCGGTCAGCAAGCTATCGGCGGCGTTGGCGGGGGCGCTGCGTATGTAGTAGCTGGGGTCGAAATACTTGACGCTTGCCGGCTGCCGGTCTTCTTGGGCGAAGTAGTCGGTGACTTTCTCTTTCAGCAGCGGGCCAATATCGCCTAGCCGTTTGTTGCCCGACTTGTCGACGCCGAGTTCCGCAAACAGCTCTTGTCCGGCCCCCTCGGCTACGACCACGACCGCATGGCCGCGTGCGTCGAGCCGGCGGGCGAGCCGTGGCAGGAAACCACCTTCGCCTTCAAGCTTCAGCGGTTCTTCAGGGATCAGCGTGAAGTTGACGTCGCCACTAGCAATGGTCGCCGCCGCGGCGATAAAGCCTGCTTCGCGGCCCATCAGTTTCACCAGGCCTACTCCACGGTCGACGCTTACCGCTTCGATATGAGCCCGGTCGATTACACGCTCGGCTTCGGCAACGGCAGTCAGAAAGCCGAACGTGCGGTAGCAATACTTGATGTCGTTATCGATCGTTTTGGGGATGCCGACGACAGCGATCTTCGCTTCGCGACGGGCCACTTCTTCGGCGATAGCGTGGGCGCCACGCTGGGTGCCATCGCCACCAAGCGTGAATAGCAGATTCACGCCGAGCGACTGGAGAAAGTCGACCATCACCCGAGGGTCTTGCGGCCCTCGCGACGTGCCGAGCATCGTGCCGCCGTGTAGGTGAATCGATTCGACATCGCGGTGACGCAGGTCGAAGGGCTCTTTGCCAACCTCGGGGTTCAGCCCCTGGTAGCCATTGCGGATGCCAAACACTTGGGGCACGCCGTAGCCATCGTGCAGGGTGTAGAACAAGTTGCGAATGACGTTGTTCAAACCCGGGCACAAGCCACCGCAGGTGACGATCGCCGCCCGCGACTCTGCCGGGTCGAAGAAAAGTTGCTCGCGAGGCCCTGCTTTTTCAAAGCCGAGCGTTGCCGGCAACGCCCCTTGGACGTAGTCGATAGTGTGCAGCACTCGCCGATCGTCCTCGACAAATCGCCGCGGTCCCGAGTGAATGCCCGCCAGCGGCGACGGGATTTGCCGCTCGCCGAGGGTGCTGATGGTAAGATCGTCTTGCGTAAGCATCGTTGAAGTCCGCTTATAAATTGGCCGCGAATAAATTGGGGCCTTGCTGCGACTATGTTACCGGCCTTACGCCCGCGTGCCGCCCCCCGCCGGCCGAACGCCACGCCATCCAGGAGAATCTGCTAGCGTCATGCGATTTTCTCTCCGCGAAATGCTGCTGGTCGTCACCATTGCGTCGCTCGCCGTGCCGGCGTTGTATTTCGCAAATCCGTGGGTCGAAGCCTTGGTGGCGGGCGCCACGGCGGTGCTCTTAGCGGGAGCGGCAATTCGTTCGCTCGTTTGTCGTGGCATTCGCCAAGCGGCGGCGGTGGGGTTTGTCGTCCCGGCGCTACTGTACGGAGTTGCGCTCGCCACGTCCGCCACCCATTCAGAACTCGGCGGCGTTAGCTACCGAGAAATGGACCCCTACAACGGCCGACTGCTAACGACAAAGTCGATGCGCTACCCTTACGAATGGACAACGTCGCAGCGGAGTTACTACATCGACTCCGGCGGCAAACGCACTAAGTCACAACCCGACGACTACGACCCCTATAACGCTGGTGGTGGCGGTTTGGGGTTCGGTGGTATTGGTGGTGGTGGCGGCCCACGCTTTGTTGGCCTGCCCGATCGAGACGACTTTATGCCGATCGCCCACTGCTTGTGGACGCTGCTCTTTGGCTACGCCGGCATGAAATACGCTAGCTGGGTTTATGCCAGACGCGAGGCGGACGGCTCGCCACGCGAATGACTCGCCATCGGCGCGAACATTCTTGGGTGGCCTCGCGTACTTGTCTGCCGGGGGACGGAGTCTCGCAGCGTGCCGCTACCGCTGGGTCCAACGACACCGGGCCCGTTTCAGTTGAGAGGCCATGTCAAATGGGAGGACAGGCAATGAACATTCTTAGGCAGACTTCTTGCTGCGTAGCATTGCTAGCATCGATCGCTGTTCCGGCAGCCGCCGGCGACATCGTGAACCTGCGGGCAGACCAACCCGAAGTGCGATTTGACGTGCCACGATCGGTAGTGGTGCGTGTCGCCGCGCCGGAAGAGATCGCCGGGCTGCCCGCCCTGGCGGTGGGCGAGCGACTGGTGACCGTTGACCTGCCAGTGACGGTCGTCGTGTCGCGAGGCGAAGTCGACCGCGTGGGCGAAGTGGTGATTGAAGTCGATGGCGCCGCCGCGGGGCTGACGGTGCACGACTACTCGCCGGCGACACGATTGCAAAGCGAATACGCTAGCGAAATCGAAGTGCAGTCGACCACCGAAAGCAATCACCACCTGGACGGCTCGCTCGGCGGTTTCTTGCCCAACCCGGGCGGGGCAGTCGCTCAGCTGGCGCCATCGATCTCGGCCGGCAAAGGGGGCCGCGAGGCCGAGACCGCCAAGCACTCCCGGCTGGCGCCGAAAGAGGCGATCGTCGTCGCTGGCGCCATCAATCGCCGGCAAGGGGTGCTGTTCAAGTTCCGGCCGTCTTCGCAAACGACGCTTGAAGGCGAACGTCGGTTGTCGATCACCTTCGTCGCGCCGGCCGATTGGAACGGCGGCGAGCTATCTGTCGCCTGCACCGCGAGTGGCGAGCGCAAGGTGCTGTTCGTCACGAAGCGAAAAGTCTGGGGAGAGACCAAGGCGCCCGTTGGCTTGCGACTGGCGAGCAGTTGGCAGAACGAACCGACCGCCGTCCAGCCGACCGCCAAGTGGCAGCGGGTCGCAAAGCCCGTTGTGCCGGAGGTTCAAACCGGCGCTACGCAATCTGACGCGGCATCCACGCCGTCGCCAGATGGCTTGCTATGGAAACGCCGGATGCCCGCGGGCGAAGTCTCTTCGGTTCGTTAGCGACGGCGGCGTAATAGGCCGAGCATCGCCATGGCGACGAGACCGATGGCCGCCGGCTCGGGGACCGAAGCTTGGAGGCTATCGCTAATCGCACCGGCTTGGGCGCCCGTGTAGTTGGCCTTCCAAATGTTGTACTGGGCGATCCCCACCGGGCCCCCTTCGGGATCGTTTAGCAAGGTGCCGGACGGTGCCCCCAGGTTGTCTCGCCAAACGGTGTAGTCAATCAGGTTCACGACGCCATCGCCATTAAAATCGCCCGGCGTGGCGCCGGTGATCGACGCAAAGCGGCGAATGATGCCATCCCGCTTGTTCAGAATGTAAACCTCGCCATCGGGGCCTTCCTCGATGCGAATGTCCGTTCGATTCAGGCCGGGATTGTTTGTCGTGTCGCGGAGGATCGTTAGCAGCGAAGTAGGCGAGCCGTTTTGCGTGAAGCGAATCTCTTCGATCGGCGCCAAGTGACCGCCATCGAGGCTCGACAGGTTAGAGAAGTCGTCCCGCAGCACAAGATCGCCAACGCCTACGGAGTAGATGGCGTCGTTCGAGGAGAAGTCGCCAAACAAGTAGCGACCGGTAAGACCGGGCAGATCGTCGCCACGATAAACGGGTCCGCCGACGATCGCATCAAGACCGCCATCGAAATTGTCGTTATTAGGGTCGTGGTCGTACTGTGCGACGGGGTACGTGAACGGATCGGACGGATGACCGACGGGCAGGTCGTCCACAACGTTGGTGCTGACCAACTCAAAGGTCCCTTCCCGCTCGCTCCAGCCATAGTTGGCGCCGGCGACGCCAAGGTTTACCTCTTCGACGTTGGCTTGGCCGATGTCGGAAATCAGCATCTTGCCAGTGACCGGATCCCACGCAAACTTGTGCGGATTACGAAGGCCGTAGGCCCAGATCTCCTCAATGGCGTTGGCTTCTCCAACAAACGGATTATCGCCAGGGATTTGAAATGCCGAGCCAGGGGTGGCCAGCGGATTGATGCGGAGGATCGAACCGTGCGGAAAGCCCATCCCGCCACTGTTGTCGTTGGTGATGGTTGTCCGATTTTGGGCGATGTTGTTGGGATCGCCAGCGCCGCCGCCATCGCCTAGGGCGACGTACAAGTTGCCATAGTCGGCATCGCCAGGCTGAGCGTTGGGATTAAAGGCAATCTGGCCCACGTTGTGGTCGTCCAATGGCTGGCCAACGCGGAAGAGTTCGCGGTAAGAACTGGCGATGACGTTCCCGCTAGAGTTGACAGTCCACTCGCCAATGACTGAGTCGTGATTGTATCCCGGCGGAGAGAAGAAAAACTTTGTGTTCGCTCCCGGCGAAGAGGAGAACGGATTTCGGCTGTGGGCGGTGTAGAACTTTCCTTCGCCCGCTGCGCCCGGTGTGTTGAAGTCAGGGTGAAACGCCAAGCCTCGCACGCCCGTTTGGTTGCCGATGTTGGCGTTTTGCACCACCGAGTAGACATCGAAGAAAGGCGTCGCCGTCGGATTGGGCGATGAAGGATCGAAGGTGTAAATCGGGCCGCGTTGGTCAACGACGTAGGCCAGCCCCGGCGTGCCGCCGAAGACCAAGTCTTCCATCCGGGCGGGCGCCCCGCTGCTATTGGGAATCGAGACCACGTCTTCGAGTTCGACCGTGAAGGTCGACAGCGGAATCGTGGCGTTGATCGGATTGCTCGTCGGGAAGTTTGCGAACGCCGGGGACGTAGCACAAGCGGCAATCGAGAAAGCGATAATCGCGCGGAGGGAACGGTGCATTGCAGTCATCAGTAGGTTGAAGATTTGATTGGTTGTCTTGGCCAAGGTTGTTTTGGGTTAGCGAGCGTAACGCGATCGGACGCCAGCAAAAATCAAGACCAGCAAACAGGCGATCGCCGAGGCTGCTGGCTCAGGCGTTGGTACGGCTTGAGCATTGGCAGGCCCGATGGCGCCAAAGTTGTTGGCCCATGCTGTGTAGTGGGCAATCGTAAACTGGTCGCCTAGGCCATCTCGCCAGACGGTGTAGTCGGCGATGTCGACGCGGTTGTCGTCGTTATAGTCGCCCACCAAGCCGGGCACGGTGATCGTGAGGAACTGATCGCCAGCAAAGTCGCCGAAGTCGACGCCCGCGAGATCGCCCGTAAATGTGCCATTGCCATTTCCACCCAAGTTGCCAGTGCCTGCAGGAAGGCCCGGCAAGGTTTGGTTGGAGTGGAAGTTGTGATTGCTGTTGCCATAGACGGTGTGCAGTTTGATCTCGTCGCCAGCTTGCAGCGGGCCGAGGTCGGCCAGGGCGATGGAAAATTCAAACCCGGTCGTCACGGCAGCGGCTGCCGCTTGATTAGCCGCGCCCGTGCCGCTGGTGACGCCCGCGGTGTTGGTGTTGTTGAAGCCGAAGGCCAACGGCTCGGTCAGAAAACCATCGAGGGTGCGTACTTCGCCCGTGCCGCCCGGACCGGCGGTGAGGCCGAGATCGGTAGGCAGCACCGTGCCACTTTGAATCGCCGTGCCGGCGCCACTGCTCGACGAGGCGCCGTTGCCAGTGACCGTGCTGTTGACGCCCCCTTGGCGGTCGACAATGTCGACCGCGAAGACGTTGCCCGAGAAAGAACCCCAACGGGCGTAGAGGTGGTAGTCAGCAGCAAAGCCATCGTCAAACGTCAGGCCGCCAAAGTTCTGTGAGATGTTTTCGAAGTCGTAAGCCGGCGCTGCGGAAAGTGTATTCTCGCCGCCAGCTTGCGTATCGAAAAAGACGCTGAGTTTGTTAAAGCTGTTTTCGATGTTGCCGGTGAGCATCACATACAAACGATCGTCGTCGATCGTGGCGTAGAGTGCATCGAGTTCGCCACCCGATCCCAAGCCATCGGCTTGCGAAGCGTCGCCGAAGCCCGTTTGCACGGTCTGCAGAGCGAGGGCCGGGCCGTAGGCTGCGTCTCGTGTCCCGTCGACGATCGGCTGGGCGTTGGCCACGCCTGCGAGCACCGCCATCGAGCAGAAAATCATTAGCCAACGAGAGTGCATTAACGCCTCCAGGGAAACAACAACCGCGAGGCGTAGGCAAAGAACTTGCCGGGAACCGCCCGAAGAAGATGCTCTAACTATAAAGGGAAATAACAGCGGTTGCACGCCGTTGGAGCGAGTTTGCGCAAACGAATCGGCGTTCCGCAAAATGCGAATCCGTTCGATTTTTCGATACCAATTCGCGGCGACCGGATTGGCTTTCCGGAGTTGCGGGGTTCTGCCACACTTATCCTCATGCTGAGCCTGCGAACAACGCCCGCGAGCGTCCGGTTGCTAGCGATTCTTGTCGCCACGTTTGCTGCAAACGGCGCAGCCGAGGAGTCTCCTCGCCAGGAAACGAATCCACAGGAAGTGGTGTTCTGGCATTTCTGGGGCGGGCGAGATCGACCGGTTGTTGACGAGATTGTCGAGCGATTCAACGCCAGTCAGCCAAGGTACTGTGTGCGCGCGGTGGCGATGCCGGGCAACAATCTCGACCTGAAATTGTTTCTCAGCATCGCCGGTGGCGATCCGCCCGACGTGGTGAATCAAGACGATCCGATCGTTGCTGACTGGGCAGCGCGTGGGGCCCTAACGCCGCTCGACAAGTTGGCGCCGCCGGCGGAGATTGCCGAACTCCAGGCGTGGCTCTACCCGGCAGCTCGTGCCTTGGCGACCTATGAGGATCGCCTCTGGGCATTGCCCAACGGACTCGACATTCGAGCGTTGTATTATAACCAAACCTGGCTCGAAGAGTTGGGCCTGGCGGCGCCGCAGACACTCAACGACTTGGACCGGTTGGCAGAAATCGTTTCGCCGGCGGATGGCAAGCCGCTTGAGCGCGTCGGCTACCTGCCCGATCCACGACGACTGTGGGCGTGGGCGGCGGTCTTCGGTGGGCGGTTCTACGACCCCGAAGCAACAGCGATTGTGAACGTCATCACCGCCGACTCACCAGCCAACTTGGCCGCCCTCCGATGGATGGCTTCTTACAGCCGGCGGTACGGCGCCGAACGCGTGGCCAGCTTCCGCACCGGCGATCAAGCACTCACCGGCAGCACGTTTCCGTTGCTCGGCGAACGTCGCTACGCAGCAATCATGGATGGCCAGTGGCGAGTCCGCGACAT
>JBCDCL010000075.1:0-9554 GCA_039182175.1 Planctomycetota bacterium | reverse complement strand
CGTTGCCGTGCAGGTCGGTCGTCACCTTGTCGGCATAGCCTTTGGCATAGTCGCGGACGAGCGCTTGCACCGGCTGCTCGTACCCGGAAGGGCTGGGGGTTTCGAGAATCGTTTGGAAAAACTTCTTGGCGTCAGAGTTCATATCAGACCTGGGTTGCTAGCAAAGTTCATTCGAGCGAGCAGTTTACCACGAGCCTGCACCAGAGAAGAAGGAAGGGCAGCAGAGAAGGGTGAGGGGTGAGGGGTGAGGGGTGAGGGCGATAGCAAAGTATCGCCGCGCGTCCTTTTCCCCCTGACCCCCGACCCCTGACCGCTGACCCCTCCCTAACGACTTTGCCGATTCTAACGATTCTGCTCAACCGGCGGTGGAGGTGGGGCCGATCTTTGACGATGGCCTGGGGGGGCTTTCTGCTGACGCATTGCGCGGGCTTCTCCCTGCCGACGATTGTCGATCCATATTGGGGGATTCCATGTTCGCTCACCGCGTTCTTGCCGGCACGTTACTCGCCGCGTTTTGCTTGCTGTCTACCGGTTGTGCTTCTTGCTGCCTGCTGAAGGGCGGCTCGCCGTGCGGCGCCGTCGTCGATCCATGCTGTGGCGCCGATTGCTTAGATGGTTGCTGCGACACTGGTTGCTGCGACACTGGCTGCGGCGATACATGCAAACGGAAGTCGCTCGCCGGTCAACGGTGGAAGAGCTGCAAATGCGAATGGCCCAAGCTATGTGCCTGCACCGGCCCCGATTGCGGCGACTGCGACGGTTGCCCCAGTTGCGGCTGTGACGAACCAGCTTGCTGCTGCGAAGAACCCGAATGCTGCTGCGAAATGCCTTGCGACTGCGGCGACGCGTGTGGCAAGAAAAAGGGCTGCTGCCTAGGCGGTCTGTTTAGCTGCTTCAAGAAATCAAAGTCGTGCGGCGAAGTCTGCGACGTAAGCTGCTGTTGCGACGAACCTGAGTGCTGTTGCGAAGAGCCCCAGTGTTGCTGCGACGAGCCCGAATGTTGTTGCGAGGAACCCGACTGCTGCTGCGAAATGCCGTGCGACTGCGGCGACACATGCAGCGAGAAAAAGGGCTGTTGCCTTGGCGGCCTGTTTAGCTGCTTCAAGAAGTCGAAGTCATGCGGCGAAGCTTGCGACGTGAGCTGTTGCTGCGACGAACCCGAATGTTGTTGCGAAACACCTTGCGGCTGTGGCGATAGTTGCGGCGAGAAGGCGGGGTGTTGCCTTGGCGGTTTGTTTAGTTGCTTCAAGAAGTCCAAGTCGTGTGGCGATGCTTGTGGCGACGCCTGCTGCGATGATTGCTGTGGCGATTGCTGCCTAGGCTGCGATAAGGAACTCTACTGGAGCGAATGGCACAACGATCCACCCCGTTGCTGCGACCCGTGCGACAAGTGTGGCAATTGGGTCGGACCGACCGCACCGTACCGGGCGCCCTACGCCCATCCTTACATGCCTTACTGATCCAGTGGGATCATGCCGGCCGTTTGAAAAGCGCCTCGGCATTGGCGAAGGTCTGCGCGGCAAGCTGCTCAAACGGCACGCCACGCACTTCTGCTAGGCAGCGTGCAGTGTGGGCCACGTGAGCCGGTTCGTTGCGGCGGATCTTTCGCACCGGTTCTGGCGACAGGTAGGGACTATCGGTCTCGACGAGCAACCGATCGGCAGGAACGGTTGCGGCGACGGCTCGCAGGTCGTCGGACTTCTTGAAGGTGACCATCCCAGCGAAGCTGATGTGCAGGCCTAGGTCGACGCACTCAGCAGCCATCGCAGCGTCACCTGTGAAAGAATGCATCACGCCTCGTAGCGGGCCACGCTCGTAGGCTTCGCGGAGCATCGCCATGATGTCTGCCTCGCACTCTCGCATGTGGACAATGAACGGCAAGCCAGTCGTCTGCGACAGCCGTAGATGGCGATCGAAATAGTCCTGCTGCTGGTCGAACGGCGTATCGTCCCAGTAACGGTCGAGACCGGTTTCGCCGAGGGCGACCACTTGCGGCTCGCTGGCGAGCTGAACGATGGCGTCCCAATCGTCGGTGCCTGCCTCTGCCACGTAGTTGGGTTGAATGCCGACCGCTGCCGCGATGGGTTCATATTCTTTGGCGAGGGCGATGCAGTCGCGGCTCGAATCGGCCGTGACGCCGACGGCCAACATCCGCGTCACGCCGGCCGCCTTCGCACGCTCGACGACGGCCAGGCGATCGTCTGCAAAATTGTCCTGATCCAGGTGAGCGTGGGTATCGAACAGCACGCGGGCCTCGCGGTATCGGGCTGGCAGGCGGTCGGGTTTCGGCAGGCCGCGGTAGCTGAAAAATGGCCGCTCAACCTGCCAATACCCCGCTCATCGACCGCCGTTTTGCCGTTTTTGCGGCGAAGTGTCCTATGCCGATCTCGCTTGGCAACAGGAAAAGTGGGGAGGATAGGATTGCGGAGAGACGCACATTCCCGCTCGGTCAGGGAAAAAACGTGCCAATTCGATCCAAAATGGTCAAAATTCTACCGTTCTGGGCCCTCACTTTGCTTGACTGAGGCCCCTGACCACGTAGAGTGAATCGAGGAAACACGTGTTCCGGCGGCCCTTTGGTGGGCTGAGACGACGGAGACATTGTCTCTGCGGGTTGTCTCTCCAGCGCTGGATTACGCCCAGGTCGATCGAATTTGCTCGCCCTGCACGAGGGGTCCGTCAGCGGGAACCGCGGCAGTCTTCAGCTTTTCGAGCGGCCGACAACGAAGGAATCGGCCATGTTGGTCCTGTCTAGGAAGAAGAACGAAAGTATTGTCATCAACGATGACATTACCATCGTTGTCGTGGAGATTCGAGGGGACAAAGTCCGCCTCGGCGTCGAAGCGCCCAAGGAAGTACCGGTCCACCGTAACGAAGTCTACGAAGCTATTCGCCGTAATCAAGAGACCGTCGACGATTCTGCTCGGCTAGAGCAGGATACGACTGGCGCGGCGGAATAGTCGGTAGAGAAACGTTCGTGGCGCCGCGGGCTGCCTTGCGCATTCATCGCTGAACCTCCGCACGCCTCTACGGCATTTTCTCAATGCATTTCTCGCTTTGAGATTCAAGCTCGCCCCACAGTGGTCCGCCCAGCTTGCCAGCAGAACCCGGCTTGACCGTCAGCGGCGGTATTCTTATACATTCTGTCTTCGCTTGCCGATGAGCAGTCGAACAGGCCGGCCCCATCGTCTAGTGGTCTAGGACTCCGGCCTTTCACGCCGGCAACACGGGTTCGAGTCCCGTTGGGGTCACTTCCCAAATCGCAGCCTCGGCACTTTGATGTCGATGGCTGCTTTTTTCTTGCAGTTTGGGAAAATACTCGACGAGCGAGCTTCGATCGGAGTCCAGTAAGCATGGCAACCTCTGCCGACAATTGCCCCTATGACGCGGTGCTGCTGGTTTCCTTCGGCGGACCCGAAGGGCCAGACGACGTGATGCCGTTTTTGGAGAACGTGCTCCGCGGAAAGAACGTGCCACGCGAGCGGATGCTCGAAGTGGCGGAGCATTACCAGCACTTTGGCGGCGTGAGTCCTATCAACCAGCAGTGCCGGGAACTCAAGGCGGCGATGGAAAGCGAGTTCGCCGCGCACAATCTGTCGCTGCCGGTGTACTGGGGCAATCGCAATTGGGCGCCGATGCTCGAAGACACACTTCGGCAAATGGCCGCCGATGGTGTGAAGCGAGCAATTGCTTTCTTTACTAGCGCGTTCAGTTGCTACTCCGGTTGCCGACAGTATCGCGAGAACATCCTTGCCGCTTGCGAAGCCGTCGGTCCCGACGCGCCGAAAGTCGACAAGCTGCGGATGCCTTACAACCATCCGGGACTGATCGAAACCAATGCCGAGCACCTTCGCCAAGCACTAGAGCAGATACCTGCTGAGCGACGTGCGGCCGCCAAAGTCCTCTTCACGGCACACAGCATCCCGATGTCGATGGCCGAGAACTGCAAGTACGAACGCCAACTGACCGAAGCGAGTCGGCTGACGGCGGATCACGTGGGCCATGAAAATTGGGAACTCGTCTACCAAAGTCGCAGTGGCCCACCACAGCAGCCTTGGCTTGAGCCCGATGTTTGTGATCGGATTGAAGCCTTGCACGGCGAAGGTGGTTTGCACGATTTGGTGATCCTGCCGATCGGCTTTGTGTCGGACCATATGGAAGTGCTCTTCGATCTCGATACCGAAGCGAAAGAGATCTGCGAAAAACTCGGCGTCAACTTTGTGCGTGCCGCCACGATTGGCACCCACCCGCGGGCGATCCGCATGGTGCGAGAACTTATCGAAGAGCGAATCGAGACCGAACTGGGCAACAATCCCGAGCGGCCGGCCCTGGGGCAGTTTCCAGCCAACCACGATGTCTGCCCGCAAGATTGCTGCCTCTATACGCCCCGTCGCCCTGCCGGCGCCGGGCGTCCGACTCCCGCCACGTCTTCATGAGCACACCCAACGCTGACCGCCGCGCGGTTGCCCATAGCAGCAAGCAAGTTTCTGCCGTTGCCTTCGGCTGCTGGCCGATTGCCGGCGTGACGACGCTGGGCGCCAACAAGGCGGATAGCCTGGCGACAGTCCAAGCCGCGCTCGATGCGGGCATCAATCACTTCGATACGGCTTACGTCTACGGACCGAACGGCGAAAGCGACGCTATTCTCGCAGAAGCATTGGCGGGCGGCCGCGACGAGGTCTATCTCGCCACGAAGGGGGGCGTCCACTACGAGGGCGACAGCATGGCCCAGGATGCTCGCCCCGACACGCTCAAGGCAGAGTGCGAAGCGAGTCTCAAGCGACTGGGGACCGACCATGTCGATCTGCTCTATCTGCACTCGCCCGACCCGAACGTAACGATCGAAGAATCTGCTGGAGCGCTACGAGAGTTGAAAGAGGCAGGCAAGACACTGGCTGTTGGAGCGTCGAATTGCACGCTGGAGCAACTGCAAGCGTTTCACGCCGTCTGTCCGCTGGCGGCCGTGCAGTTGCCATACAACTTGCTGCAGCGTGGCATCGAAGAGCAGACGCTGCCGTGGTGCCAAGCCAACGGCGTTGCTGCGATGACCTATTGGCCGTTGATGAAGGGTCTGCTTGCCGACGGGCTGCCACGCAATGGCAAGCTTGATCCCAACGACAAACGGCTTACCTATCCGATGTATCAGGGCGAAGAGTGGGAGCGTAACCAAGCATTCTTGGCCGAGCTACGGACGGTCGCCGAGTCGGCAGCGAAGACCGTCGCCCAGGTGGTGATCAATTGGACGATGCATCGCCCCGGCATTACTTCCGTACTCTGCGGCGCCAAGCGGCCGTGGCAAATTGAAGAGACTGCCGGCGCCATGGGTTGGCAATTGGACGAGGATCAGCTCGCCGCGATCGACGCCGCACTCGATCGGCGTGGCGAGGCGGCTGCCAATCGGCAGTTCACGTAACGGTGTTGCTGCTCGTGCCGGCCAGCTGGCGATGGTGTACGATGGCGCCATGAGCAAGTTCGCTGTCATCATCGTTGCGGCCGGCAAGAGCACCCGCTTCGGTGGCGCCTACAAGAAGCCGTTCGCCCCGCTGGCCGGTCGCGCGGTTTGGCTCCACTCGGCCGAACGGTTTATGAACCGCGACGATGTGGCTCGCGTGATTGTCGTCGTCTCGGAGGAGGATCGCGAAGAATTCAATCGCAAGTTCGGCGCGAACGTTGCAATTCTAGGGTTATCTGTTTGCAATGGCGGGGCCGAGCGAGCCGACTCGGTCGCAGCTGGCTTGGCACTGGTTGAAGATGCTGACTTCGTAGCAATCCATGACGCCGCCCGGCCGTGTGTGACCGACAAAGAGATCGACCGCTTGTTCGCGAAAGTCAAAGAAACAGGCGCCGGTTTGCTGGCGACGCCCGTCGCTTCAACCCTCAAGCGGGCAACAGGCGAACAGACGGTCGAGGAGACCGTCCCTCGGCAGGGTTTGTGGGCCGCCCAAACGCCCCAAGCCTTTCGCCGAGATTGGCTCGAAGCCGCCTACCAGCAACCGGAGCGATCCCAGGCGACCGACGACGCCCAACTGGTCGAGCAGCTTGGCCATCCCGTGAGTTTGGTCGAAGGTTCGTCGCTGAACTTGAAAATCACCACTCGGGCCGACTTGAAACTGGCCGAGCAAATCATCAAAGCCACCCCGCCACCCAAGCCCAAGGGAGGCAATCCCTTCGCCGACGACGATCTGTGGCGGTGAGGTGGAGAGTAGCTGTTAGCTGTTAGCGGTTAGCTTTTAGCCATTGGCTATTGGCCAGGACAGCAAGAGCCGCTAGCTTTTCGGCAGTTTGATTCCACTTCAGAAAGCCAACAGCCAACAGCTAATAGCCAACAGCCAATCCCCCATGCCCAACTTCCTCGACAAACTCACTTGGCGAGGCCTCGTTCATCAGACGACCGACGATGCGCTGGGTGACTGGCTCGAGAACGAGCCACGCACCGTCTACGCCGGTTTTGATCCCACGGCCGATAGTCTGCACGTTGGCAGTCTGTTGGGATTGATCGTGCTGCGGCGGTTCCAACAGGCGGGGCATCAGCCGATCGCTGTGGTTGGTGGCGCCACGGGCATGATTGGCGATCCCAGCGGCAAGAGCGACGAACGCAACCTGCTGAGCAAAGAAGACCTGCAGAAGAACGTCGACGGCCTTGCGACGCAGATGCAGCGGTTCCTCGATTTCGATTGCGGCGCCAACTCAGCCAAGCTCGTTAACAACTACGACTGGACTGGGTCGTGGAGTTACTTGGAGTTCCTGCGAGATATCGGCAAGAACTTCCCGGTGAATGTGATGCTCGGCAAAGACTCGGTGAAGAGTCGCCTCGGCAGCGACGCTGGGATGAGCTACACCGAGTTTAGCTACATGCTGCTGCAGGCTTACGACTTTGTTCATCTGCATCGCGAGCATGGTTGCGATCTACAAGCGGGCGGTAGCGATCAGTGGGGCAATATCACGGCGGGCATCGACCTCGGCCGGCGAATGCACGGCGCCCAGCTCTATGGCATGACGTGGCCACTGCTCACCAAGAGCGATGGCACGAAGATGGGCAAGACCGAGTCGGGCGCCATTTGGCTATCGGCCGAGCGGACTAGTCCCTACCAGTTCTACCAATACTGGAAGCGGACGGACGACGCCGACGTCGGCAAGTGCTTGCGAATGCTCACGGAGCTATCGCGTGAGGAGATCGATTCGCTCGACACCGCCCGCGAGCAAGACGCCGCCCGTCGCGAGAGCCAAACGCGGCTCGCCGAAGAGTTGACGCGGCTTGTCCATGGCGAAGAGGGCCTCGTCGCGGCCGAGCGGGCGACGCAGATTTTCTTTGGCGCCGAGATCGAAGACTTGGACGATGCCCAACTCGGCTCGATCTTTGCCGACGTGCCAAGCAGCGAGGTGTCGGTCGGTAGGCTTGGCGCCGCCGATTTTACGATCGTCGATGCTCTCGTCACCGCGGGACTGGCCAAGTCGAAGAGCGACGCCCGGCGGACCGTCGACAGTGGTGGCGCCTACGTCAATAACCGCCGCATTGCGGAGGCCTCGCTGGTGCTCTCGGCCGAGCATTTGGCCAGCAAGACGGTCATGGTCCTGCGCTCCGGCAAGAAGAAGTACGCCCTGCTCCGATTTGCAGAGTGATCGTCGCCGCCGTCAACAGTCGCCGCCGGGTAACGGTCGATCGGCCGTGGTGTCCATCGGGCCGCTAAATCGTTCCCCCGCTTAGTGTTGGCGATCCTTGCCAGTCTTTCGGCGGGCATTTATAGTGAGCGATTCGGAGGAACGGGGCGGCCGCACCACGCAGGCGGATGCTCCGAACCTTCTTTCCGGGCGAGTCGTAACGGTTCTAGACCATACCTAGCTCTTTGGCCGAGTCCTGTGGCAGGCTCCTCTGGAACCGCAGTGTTGGCGATCTGCCGGCAGCCGCGGTCCGTTGCCGCAGTGATTCGATCGTGCGATTCCGCCGGCAACGGGCAAAGTCATTTACCGATAATCAAGAGGCGACTGGATGTCTGAAGAGACCGTGATCGAGACACGGGCCTTGACGAAGGTATACCGCGACTTTTGGGGCCGGCAAAAAGTGCGAGCGCTTAAGTCGCTCGACCTAGAAGTTCACAAGGGCGAAGTCTTCGGCCTGCTTGGCCCCAACGGTTCGGGCAAGACAACCACCATCAAGCTGTTGCTCGGCTTGCTCTTCCCCACGGAGGGGCAAGCTCTGGTGTTTGGCAAAGACGCCAGCGACGTGTCGAAGAATGAACGCGTCGGCTACCTGCCCGAGGAATCGTACCTCTACCGCTTCCTCAATGCCGAGGAGACGCTCGACTTCTACGGCCGGTTGTTCAACATTCCGTCCGAAGTTCGCAAAGAGCGGATCGACAAGCTGATCGACCTGGTGAAGATCGGCCGGGCTCGCAAGCGGCAGCTTCGCGAATACTCCAAAGGCATGACGCGGCGGATCGGTTTGGCTCAGGCGTTGATTAACGAGCCCGACCTGATCCTGCTCGACGAACCGACGAGCGGCCTCGACCCGATCGGCACTCGCGAGATGAAGGACATGATCCTCGATCTTCGCGACCAAGGTAAAACAATCGTCATGTGCAGCCACTTGCTGGCCGACGTGCAAGACGTGTGCGACCGGATTGCGATCCTCCACCAAGGCGAACTCAAAGAACTCGGCCGGGTCGATACGCTGCTCAAGGTCGAAGACACCACGCAAATTCAAGCCAAAGGCCTCTCGCAAGAGTGCCAGGACGAGATACGCAGCGTCATCGAGCGGCATCAGGGCCAGCTGCTCAGCATGGAGAACCCGACAACGACGCTGGAAGATCTCTTCTTGTCGATCGTTCGCGACAGCGAAGCTCGGCCCGGCCGGCGTGTGGTGGCCAGCGACGAACCGTCGCAGCCCAAGCCCGACCCGCCAGCGGCAGAGCCCCAAGCCACAGGCGCCGGCGAGTAGCAAGTGCGGCAAGCCAATCGCAAGCTCTGCCCAGTCTTAGAAATTTCCACGGTGGATCGGTAAGCAGCAAATACCACGATGGTAATCGAACGCGAAATCAATTCGTTTCTTGGCTGGCTGCTGAGCACGGAAAATTGGCGAAACAGTGCCCTGCTTCAGTTCGGGCTCACGTTTCTGGCCCTAGCTTTGCTTGCGCTGGTCGTGGGCTTTGTGGTGCTACTGGTTCGCTACGGACCGGTTCGCGCTGGCGAGCTGACTTACCGCACCATCAGCAACGGCATCGGCGAGCTTGCCCGCATTTCGCCCACTCGCGTGTCGGCCCTCGCCGGGCTGGTGATCAAAGAGTCGATCCGCCGCCGGGTGCTCGTTGGCCTCGGCGTCTTTATCGTGATCTTGCTCTTTGCCGGTTGGTTTCTGTCGACCGACCACCAAGAACCCGGCAAGCTTTATCTGAGCGTCGTGCTTACCGCCAGTAGTTTTTTGAGTTTGCTTCTCGCGCTGTTGCTCAGCACGTTCAGCTTGCCGAACGAATTCAAGACGAAGACCATTTACACGATCGTCACCAAGCCGGTGCGTGCGGGCGATATCGTCCTGGGGCGGATCCTCGGTTTTACTGCCG
>JBCDCL010000074.1:0-9581 GCA_039182175.1 Planctomycetota bacterium | reverse complement strand
TGCCAAGCTATCGGCGGCGAGCGTGCTACTACTAAATCAGACCGTTTTATTGCGTGGCGTGAACGACTCAGCCGACAGCCTTGCCGACTTGTCAGAACGATTGCTCGACTTGCGGGTGACGCCGTACTATCTGCATCAGCTCGACCGTGTCGCTGGCGCCGCCCATTTTGAAGTGCCCGAGCGGCAGGGGCAGGCCCTCGTTGCTCTGTTGCAAGCTCGCCTACCAGGCTATGCCGTGCCTCGTTACGTACGCGAGATCGCGGGTGAGCCTAGCAAGTCGGCGATCGCAAATCCTGGTGCGGTGCTGGATGGCTGAGCGCGTTTCTATTCACGACGCCCGCGGCATCGATCAGTTGCGGAGCCAACTACGGATCGAGCCGGGCCTGATTCGCCGGTTGCGGATTGCCTTTACTAAGCACTTCCGCGGCGCCAAGGCAGCGCTCGACGCGTTGCCGGCCGAAGTGCGTGGCAAGTTTGCTCAGCAGGTCGACTTCTATTCGCTTGCTTTGCATAAGCGGTGTGACTCGCAAGTCGATGGCGCCACGAAGCTGATCTTTCGCACCCAGGCCGGCATGCTCATCGAGTCGGTGTTGCTCCGAGCGGGCACCGGGCGGGTATCCCTTTGCCTATCAAGCCAGATCGGATGCGCCGCCGCGTGCGACTTTTGTGCGACTGGCAAGATGGGCATGGCCCATAATCTGACCGCCGCAGAGATTCTCGACCAGGTCGTGCAGGCCAGCGATTTGCTCAAGCCAGAGGGCAAGTCGGTCCGCAATCTGGTCTTCATGGGCATGGGCGAACCGCTGCACAACGAAGCCGCCCTCTACCCGGCGCTATCGTCGCTAACGGATCCTGCACAGTTTGATCACCCCCCCAGCCGCATCTTGGTCAGTACCGTGGGCGTCGCTGATGCGATGGTTGGCTTTGCCGAGCAGTTTCCTGGCGTAAATCTTGCTTTGAGTCTGCACAGCGTTCGGCAGGCGACCCGCGAGCAGATAATCCCCCTCGCCAAGAAGTACCCGCTCACCGTGCTTCGGCAAACACTCCGCGAGGTGCAAGAAGTGCAGCAGCGGCAACTGATGATCGAGTATTTGATGCTGGCGGGCGTCAACGATTCGCTCGACGAAGCTGCGGAACTAGTCGCTTGGCTGCAAGGCATCGATGCCCACGTCAACCTGATTCCCTACAACAGGGTAGACGACGCGCCCCATCTGATCGGCAGCGATCGACGAACACGCGAGGCATTCGCGGGCGTGCTCAAACAAGCCGGCTTGCCGACGACCATTCGCTACTCGATGGGCCAAGACATCGAAGCCGCCTGCGGGCAGCTCGTCCGCCAAGAGAACCGTGCCTTAGCCGCGTTGGCGGCCAAAGATCGCCGGCACTAGGGCAGGTTGTACCGGCTGGATCACCTCGCCAGAAAATGAGGCATGTGCGTGGTCGCTCAGCAACCAAGTACGCCGTCGCGGCAGCGCGATCATTTGAAGCACATCCGAGAACCCGCAAACATTTCTGTTCTCGCCGCGAAAACCTTGCCCTGCGCCACCCGTGACGCAGTCTTAGCTGGCCGCTAGCCGCTTAGGAACTTGGGCAGGAACTGTTTCAACGAGGTAATCATGAACGTCAGTCACTCCGATAGTTTGTCGAGCGATCAAAAGGCGCCTTTCCGTCTGCTGAGAAAAGCGAAGCTGAAAGGCTCGATCACCGAGGCCACCAACAAGGTGCTCCACATCGATGACGACTCGAGCTTTTGCCGTCTCGCGGCTTGTATGCTGAAGTCGGCGGACTACGAGGTTCATTCGTCGACCGAATCGGAAAACGCAATCGAGTTGATTCAGGCAGAGAAGCCGGCGGTGGTGTTGCTCGACATCTGCATGACAGGTCGTTCGGGCCTACAGGTGCTGCGTGACATTCAGAATTACGACCGCAGCATTCCGGTCATCATGCTCACAGGTTTGGTCGGCGAGAAGACTTTGGTCGACGCCCGAGCTCTTGGGGCGATCGGCTGCGTCTTTAAGCCGATTGAAGATTGGTCGGCCTTGTCGCGTATGATCGAAGGCGCCCTGGAGCAGACGCATCTATGGCGGGAAGCGCTTGCCCGCGTCAAGGCAGAAGAAGCCGCCGACGAGTTGGTATAAAACGCACGTGGCGGCGCCCCGGCTTCGCGCCAAAGCCGGGCGCCTGCCACGTTGCGGGACCACCTGCGTGCCGGGCAGTCAGTTTGCAAGCCGAGCGACCACCGGCGCCCCCGATCATTCTTTGTCGCTGGCATCTCTGCGACCGCCCGTGACGCGGAATCGCTATCTTGCCCGCCCGGTCTGGGCAAGGCATGATGAGGCCCGCTTGCACCGCAGCCCAAGGGGCATGGCTTTTGCCCCGTTCGGGTCCTTTTCGCCAACGGCTTTGCTCAGAGACCTCCATGCAGAATGCTCCCGCCGAGAACAATGGCAACGACGCGCCGCCGGTAGACCCGGACCAAATGCTCGATACGGTGCAGCAGAGTTTGTCTGACCTATGGACGGACTTTCTTGCGCGGACGCCGTTTTTCTTCGCTGGTATCGGCGTCTTAATTGTCACGTGGGTGATCGCCAAGATCGTGGTCTACACGCTCTCTCGCGTGATGCATCCACGGCGCTTTAGCCGCAGCCTTCGCGACTTGATTAAGCAGTTGGCGTCGGTCGTCGTTTGGGTGGCGGGACTAACCGTGGCGGCGGTGATCATTTTCCCCGGCATGACACCGGCCAAAGTGCTTGCCGGGCTCGGCATTGGCTCGGTGGCGCTTGGATTTGCATTTAAGGACATCGTCGAGAACTTTCTCGCGGGGGTCCTCATTCTGTGGCGGTTTCCCTTCAACCCAGGCGACTTCGTCGAGTGTGGTGACGCCGCGGGCGAAGTCGAGGAAGTGACCATCCGGATGACCCTACTGCGGTGCACCAATGGCGAGCTACTGGTGCTCCCCAACGCCAAGCTCTTCAAAGAACCAGTCACCGTGCGAACCCACCGGCCCGCCCGGCGTGTGACGGTCATCGCTGGCGTTTCGTACGACACCGACGTCGACCAAGCACGGGAGATCATCCAAAAGGCAGTGGCAGGCTGCGAGTCGGTCGACAAAGAGGAACCGATCCAGATCTTCGCACAGGAATTTGCCAGCTCGAGCGTTAACTTCGAAGTCACTTGGTGGACCGGCGCCACGCCGCTGGACGAACGCAAGAGTCGTGACGAGGTGATCTCGGCCGTCAAACGTGCACTCGACGATGCTGGGATCGAGATTCCATTCCCGTACCGCACGCTGACGTTCAAAGAATCGCTTAACGTTAGCCGGGACGGGGAGTAATCTACGTCGGCGACCACGCCTCTTAGGAGAGCCCTGCGTGGTAGGGGCTACCGGGCGATTCCGATTCTCTGTTGCTCTGGCGGAGGGATGTCGATATTGAAGAAACGGCGATGCGCTCACGCCTGGTGAGTGTGCGCATGCCTTTCGATTCGGCACTTCCCCGTAGAGAGTCACGACGATGACCCCCGTTTTTGCTCGGCCCTTGCTGGCGATGCTTGCACTGGCGTCGACGGCTGCCACGCTGCTAGCACAGCCGTACCACTACCAACCGGCGCCCGAGTACTACCGCAACAACACGGCCGAAGGGACGGTCACCGGTGGCGCCTTTGGGGCGATTACTGGCGCGCTGATTGGCGGTCGTGGCAATCGGGGCGAAGGGGCATTGATTGGCGCCGGCGTTGGCGCCCTGGCAGGCCGCATGCTGGGCAAGCAGCAAGATAATATCGATCAGCAGCAGGCCGCCGTCGGCCGTGCGGTGACCGCTCAAGCCAATGCCCAAGCCGCGCAACTCGCGGTAACCAATTTCGATCTCATTGAGATGTCGCGTGCCGGATTGAGCGACGAGGTGATCATCGGCGCCATGCAAAATCGTGGCGGCCGGTTCGACCTTAGTCCGCAAGCGCTGATCATGCTCAAACAGAATGGCGTTAGCGACCGCGTCGTCGCGTCGGCCCAAAGCTTGACGACCTCGCAAGGCGTACCGCCGACGCAGATCATCAGCGATGCGCCGCCGACGGTGATCGTCCGCCCGGCGCCACGCGTGCACTACAGCATTGGCGTCGGTCCGCACTACCGGCGCCACTACCGCCGACCTTACTACCGTCACTACCACTGGTAGTGAACGCGGCAGGCCTGGCATTATCGCCCCGCCGCAACTACGTCGGCAGTTCGACCACCGGCGTATTGAGCTTCGGATGGTAGCGACGCACCAAGTCGCACCACAGCGGCTGGCGATAATCGTCGCTCGGCAGGGCAGCGGACGGTATGACCGCCACTTGGGCAATGGCCCGCCCCGGCGCCTTAGCCGCAGCGTGCGCAGCGAGGCGGTGCCCTAAGTCAAGCGTCTCGCCAACGTAGATCGCATCCTTCGCTCGGTTGCGGAGCAAGTAGATGCCACTCTGGCCATCGAACCGATCAAATCGCATTCGTGCCCACGCTTGGTAACGTTCGAAGTCGCGAGTCTTGAAGACGTAGTGATACTGCTTAGCTTCCTCGGCCAGCGAACGCCGCGCTTTGCGAAGCCGTAGCGCCGCCCAGCGAACATGGCCGGGGTCGACTCGCTCGGCCAGGTACTTCGTCGCCGTCCGATCGAATAGAAACGCTTTGCCGGGCGAGCAGAACAACGCGTCGAGCGACCACTCCGGGAACTTCTTCGCCAGCTCTGCCCAGGCGATCTCGGCAGCGAATGAAAAATGATCGGCTTCGGCGTCGACGATCTCTACTTTCCGCAGCTTCCGATCGCCGAGCGCATCCTTTAGCCGCCCCGCCTTGCGTAGTTTCAGCAGCTCGCGATTCCAATCGCTCGCGCGGCCGATGAGCCCGGCGTCGCGACACGCTTGGTGGAAAGCATCTTGTAGCGTCGGCTCGCACAGCAGCCAGTCGACCGAGTGCCCATCATGCGACGCGAGAAAGGCGCCGATCAAGGCTTCCTGCTGCAACTCTCGTAGCGTCGCGGTGGCGGCGACCGGAGCCGCCTTGCCCGGTGAGTTGGGCGCCTCAACCGCTGGCGAGGATGCCTGCCCATCGTTCTCGCTGGAATCTGACCCCGAAGTCTCCTCAGCCTCACCGGCAGGCGGTTCGGGCGGAGTAAAGTCCTCAGGCTTAAACGTCGGTAGCAGCGGATGGTCCTTGAGCCGGCGGCCCGCGGCTGTGGTGGGGGAACTGCCCACCGGATCGGCCGGACCGTTGAGTGGATCGCCTTCGCGTGCGTTGGCCAACCGCTCGTTGGCGTAGGTGACGTAGTCCTCGGAGAGATCAAACCCCAGCCACTGCCGGCCTAGCTTCTTGGCCACGGCGAGCGTCGTCCCGCTGCCAGCAAACGGGTCGAGCACCAAGTCGCCCGGCGAACTGCTCACCCGCACGATGCGGCCGAGCAGTTGCTCTGGCATTTGGCACCCGTGGAAGCCCTGCCGCTCTTTGAACGTTCCCGCCACGCGGCTGAAGTACCAGGTGTCGTCCATCCGTTGGAAGGCGTCGGGATCGTCTCGCATATCCTGGGGACGAAGGATCCACGTATCGTCAGGCAACCGGCCGGTAGGGTTCGCTCGTTTGTCGCCGTAGACGAGCGCTCGGGCCGAGGGCACCCGGACCATCGGGTCTTGGGCGTTAAACGTATGCTGCTCCTCATCTTTGACGAAGTGGAAGAGATGCACGTGCGAACGATTGAACTTACGCGTGCAGTTTTGACCAAACGTGTAGTACCACACCACCCAGTTGCGTGGCGTGAAGCCGATCTCGCGATGCGCCTTCACTCGCAAGTCGGCGGCAAACTCGTCACCAATCGCCAACCAAAACGAACCGGTCGGCTTGAGGACGCGATGAAGTTCGCTCATCCAGTCGCAGCACCACGCGATGTACACCTCATCTTCGTGGTCGTCGTGGTACTCGTCGTATTTGAAGCCAATGTTGAACGGTGGATCGGCAAAAGCCAAGTCGACCGACTCTGCCTCGATGCCACGCAGCAGGTCGAGGCAGTCGCCTTGGTGAATAGCATTGGCGGCAGGGGCGGCAGTTTGGCTCATACGATCGCTACGTGCAGTCAGGAAGAGTGGACCACCCAGCCTAATCCAACCCCCGTCCACCGGGCAATCTGCCGCATGAATCAAATCGCGTGATCACGGCTCAATCTCGGCGGACCCGGCTCGAACTCGGCAGTGAAGTCGAAGCAAAGCAACGTTGTCTGAATTGTCGACCATCCCCACCATCTCCCCCGTAATCCCCCCATCTCCTTCACAGAAAGTCCGCCGCAGCGAGACACTCAGACCCATCAGCGAACGTGGATTGCAGAGAGACCTACAGGGGAGACAGAATGAAGCTTGTCCTCTGCCCAGTCGCAACTCGATATGGCTCCTTCGCTCGCCGCACTATGAAATACGCCCTTTGTAACGAAATGTTTGGCGATCGGGCGATCGCGGCCGACACGTTTTCCACGGTGCGACAGTTGGGCTATCGCGGGCTGGAGATTGCTCCGTTCACCTTGTTGCCAGATCAACCGGCCGTCGATGTCCGCGACATTCCCGCCGAACGCCGAGTCGAATGTCGGCAGCGGGCGATCGACGCCGGGCTGGAGATCGTCGGGCTGCATTGGCTGCTGGCGAAGACTGATGGCGCCGGCGAAGTCGATCCTTACCTGACGAGTCCCGACGCAGCGATACGCCAAGCGACAGCCGAGTACTTCAAACGCCTCGCCGCACAGTGCGGCGATCTGGCAACGGACGGGAGCCCGCGGGTGATGGTGCTGGGCTCGCCCCAGCAACGCAATTTGCTGCCGGGCGTTTCCTGTGCGGAGGCCGAACAGTACGCGGCGGAAGTCTTGCGCGAGGCGATGCCGGCATGTGCAGACAATGGCGTCACCATCGCACTGGAGCCACTTGGCCCTGCCGAGGGAGACTTCTTGCTTACGGCACAGTCCGCGATCCGATTAGCCGAGCTTGTCGACTCACCCCATTGCCGGCTGCACCTGGATGTGAAGGCAATGGCGAGCGAAGCCAAGCCGATCCCCGCAATTATCCGCGACAGTCGCGAATGGCTTGCGCACTTCCATGCCAACGATCCCAACTTGCTCGGCCCCGGGATGGGGGATGTCGACTTCGCCCCGATTATGGCGGCATTGCGCGAGGCCAACTACGACGGCTGGGTCAGCGTCGAAGTCTTCAAGTACGAGCCGTCGCCCGAAGCGATCGCACGGCAAAGCATCGATTGCCTGAAATCGTACGAGGCTTGAGCGAGGGCGCGAGCAAAGTCAGTCGGCCGCCGCTAGCGAGAGATCAACCACCAAGTCGGCGGCCACGGCTTCCAACGCTTCGCGAAGGGCGGCTTCCGATCCGCCGGCGGCTAGGCGGAGCTTCGCCGTGGCGCGAAAAACGGGGTGCCCCGTGTTGGCGGCGGCGTGGGTCTCGGTCGCCAACTCTTCGACGTTCACACCCTGAGCGGCCAGCACACGGCTGATCTCGCGGACGATACCCGGCCGATCGGCGCCCGTCAGGTCGAGCAGCAGCGGAGCGGCGTCTGACGTCGCAGCGGGCGTCGCGTCGGGATGCACCACGGTTTCGAGCCCGGCGCCTTCCCCCTCGGCGCCAAGCGTCCGCAGAGCGGCAGTCAACGCATCGGCTTGCGACTGCTCAACCTCGACACGCAAGATGCCTGCAAAGTGGCCCGCCAAGTGCGCCATGCGACTCTCTAGCCAGTTGGCCTGGTGATCTGCCACGAGGCGAGCAATCGACTCCACGAGTCCAGGGCGATCTACGCCAAGCACCGTAAGCACGAGCGAAGTCTTAGGCATGGAATCGAGAAGCGATTGGCGATTAGCTGTTGGCTACGGGCCTTGGTCGAGGCATTTCCTGGCAGGCAGCTTAGAAGGGGGGCTGCCGACCGGCGCCGGCTTGGCGAGCCATGGCTTCGGCCATGCCGCCAGCAGCACGCAACACGCCTTCCTCGATCTGCAATCGGTAGCGGAAGCCACGCTCGATGGCGTCGATCGTAAGGCTGATGTGGTCGTCGCCGGTCGATTCGGCAAGGGCGTCGGCAAACAGGCGGGCCATGGCTTGGTTCTCACCGTCCATGAGAGTGGCGAGCTTCGCGATGCTGGTGGCCGAGAGTTTAAGCGTCATCGGCTTTGTCAGTGTCGGACCTTGTTCGGCCGAAGCATCCATTGCTGCGGTGATTGCCGACAGCCAATCCTTGCCCGCCGCCACGTAAACCCGTTCCTCACCGATGCCAAACGCCAGTTCTACGGTATCGCCCAAGATGTCGGCGGCTGCGGGCGGGATGCCCGGCGGCACCGGCAAGGCGATCGTGTGGAACGTAATGCCAGAGTGCGACTCGGCGTTCCAGTTCACTGCCGGTGCGTTGGGCTCATCCTTCGCGATTTCGCTCAGCTTCTTCAGTGCCGACTCAACCTTCTCGGGCGACGCAACGGCGGCGCCACCCAGCAGAGAAAAGCTATCGCTTGTGACGTTGAGCTTGATCGCCGCGTCCAGATTGCCGGAGAGGACGACTTCTGCGTAGACGTCAAATAAATCGTTGGCCGCCGACTTGAAGATCTCCCGCGCCTCTTCGCTCGGCACGCTCTCTTCTTTGTCGATGGCGTCGAGCATCTGCTTACGCAGGGGTGCAATGGCGGCTTCGGCTTGTGCTCGCTGCTTGGCGACAAGTTCTGGTGGCGATTCGACGGTGATGTTCATGTGCATCGTGGCCGATTCGTCCATGAAGCCAGCGAAGTTGGTCGTGGCGTCACGCATGCCGACCATCTGCTCCGCAAGCTCCGACCCATCGACTGCCGTGGCGGAGAAGTCGATCACCATGCCTGGGCCGACCTCTTCGTTGATGGCGATGCCAACGGATAGCGTCTCCATGTCCTCGATTAACGAAACCATCTGATCGAGTTGCAGCTCCGCTAGCTCTCTGCGAGCTTCGTACTCTTCGTCCGTCTCGCCAGATTCGCGCTCGAGGCCTTCTTGGAGTCCTTGACGCAACGCGCCGACGGCCATTTGGCGATAAATCGCGGGAACATTCTGTGCCAAAACGCGGGCAGCCAGGTCGTGCTCCGTCACCAACTCGCTGAGCGTATCAGTCGGATCGGCGGGCGCCGCGTCGAGTGCCTCAGCCGATTGGCTTACGTAGACCCACGCGCCATCTTGTTTGGCAAATAGCGGTTGGGGCGACTGCGGAACGCTTAGTTCCTTCACGCCGCCACCAGCGTCGTCAGCGACCACGCCAAAGGCTTGAGCGATCTGGAGCATGCCGTCCAGATCGTCGATCGGTAGACAGATCACGGGCACGGGTTGGCCGCCATCGAATTGCACGACCACGCCCCACGGCTTGGACCTATCAAGACCTTGTAGCCCTTTGCCTTGAGTGAAGAGATTGATCATCCCTTCGATACCCTGGGCTTGCTGGGGCTTGCCGGCGAGGCCCCCCAGATAGTTGATGTCGTCCATCAACGGTTGCCAGCCCGAGAGGGCGACTACCGCTAGCGTCTTTGGCCCATCGTCAGCGGCCCCAAGCTTGCCGGCGTCGCTACCAAGTT
>JBCDCL010000073.1:0-9585 GCA_039182175.1 Planctomycetota bacterium | reverse complement strand
GCGTCTCGCTTTCTGCGGCGCCGAGCCCATCCACGCCGCCACGCTGACCAGCTTTGCCGAAGCCTTCGAAACCGCCGGCTTTCGCCCTCATTCGTTCTACCCTTGCTACGGACTAGCAGAATCGACGCTACTGGCCGCGGGGCCGGACTCGACGGAGCCGCCTACCATTCTGGCGGCCGATCGGGCGGAACTCGGCGCCGGGCGGGCGAAAGTCGCCACCGACGACAGCGCCGCTCAGCAGCTCGTCGGCTGTGGTCGGGCGCCTGCCGGGCACGAGTTGCTGGTCGTCGATCCCGACACCCTCCAGCCGCAACCTGACCGTACCGTGGGCGAAATCGTCGTCGCCGGGCCGTCGGTCGCGCATGGCTACTGGCGGCGAGAAGAAGAGACTGCCGCGGCGTTTGGCGTCTCGATCGGCGATTCCGATCACGCTTGGCTACGCACAGGCGATTTGGGCTTCGTCTACGAAGGCGAGTTGTTCGTCACCGGCCGACTGAAGGACGTGATTATCGTTCGCGGTCGCAACTACTATCCCCAGGACCTAGAGAAGACTGCCGAGCTGGCTGATGCCGACGTGCTGCCGGGGGCGGCGTTTTCGTGCGAGATCGACGACGAGGAGCGGCTCGTGCTGGTTTGCCAGATCGATCGCTCGTGCCGGCAAGATGCCCGGCCCGCGGTTGTTGACGCTATCCGCCGAGCGGTGCTTGCAGAGCATGAAGTCGATCCGTACGCCGTCGTGCTAATTCGCCAAGGTTCGTTGCCGGTGACTTCCAGCGGCAAAGTGCAGCGGAGCCTGTGCCGAGAGCGGTATTTAGCGGGCGAGCTTAAGGTGCTGCATCAGTGGACGACGTCGGTTGGTCGTCGTGACGCTAATCGGCCGGCGATCGAGGCGCCGCCGCTCGATGGCTTGTCCCTGGCGGCGGCAACGGAGCGGATTGAAGAGTGGATGCTCCACTGGCTGGTCGAGCGGACCGATGTCGACACGTCGCAGATCGATCGCCAGCGTCCCTTCGCCGAGCAAGGGCTTGATTCGCTGACTGCCGTGGAGCTTAGCGGCGAGTTGGAAGAGGCTTTCGCGGTCGAGCTGCCGCCGATCGTGGCCTGGAACTATCCGACGCCTGCGGCGTTGGCAGGCTATTTGGCGGAGCAGAAGCTGGGCGCCGGCGAGCCCGCTGCGGCGCCGGCAATGGATGATCCTGCGGCTGCCGACTTGGAAGCACTACTGGCGAGCGTCGAAGATCTATCCGACGAAGAAGCCCAGCGGCTGCTTGCCGAAGAAGAGTAAGCAGCCCTCAGCGGCCGTGGCGTCTGAAAAAGTGCTGCGTGGCAAAAGATTTTTTGCCAGCAGTTTGCGAACGGGCCGTTTTCGATTTTTTCGCCGCCAGATCGCTGTCTGATCACGCTCGCGGCGCCGCCGGCAAACGACTTACGTCAATCCCGCGGCCGAATCGCGTGCAGAGTGCAACGCGCTAATTCTCTTTGTACGGATCGAAACACGAAATTCCAGCAACACTCTTGAGCGCGCCGTTTTAGGCCACGCGCGAAAATTCCTGGCCAGTGAAGAATGCGTCACTGTGCCCTGGATGTAGCCCCGCTGGGGCTTTTGGGTTTCTGTCCCTGCCGACCAGGGACTTGCGTCCCTGGCTACATGCCGCCGGCCCTCCGGGCCTGAAATTGATTGGCGGCAAAAGAACCCACTGCTGGCGAGTGGCGAGTTTGGCGCCGCTGAGTTTGATGGGCAAAGCTGCTTTAGCGGGCAGGTTCAGCGGCCGATCGCTAGCGATGCAGCGCCATAAGCTTAGCGCCGGCTTGCTTCGCGTCGCGTTGTTAGGCTGCATGTCGCGGCAATGGCAGCGATTAGGAGGGGGCCGAGGGCCGGCTCGGGGACTGCTGCGAAGGCAGAGACCGATGCTGCACTGCTCGTGCCGGTGAACGCTTCGTTCCACAGCAGGTAATCGTCGATGTCGACCGCGCCATCGCCATTGCCGTCGGCGGCGAGCGATGTTGTCGATCCGTAGGCGTCTCGCCAGACGGTGTAGTCGGCCACGTCGACGACGCCGTCGCGATTGTAATCGCCTGTTGGAATAAATGCGGTCGAGACGACGAAGTCGTCGAAGTACGCTTGCTCGTCTTTGACGGCTTCCCAAATCTCGCTGTTGCCGCCGAAGAAGGTACTGAAGTTCATCGCGTCAATTTGGATCGAGCTAATTTCGCGGAACCGAATGTCTTGCACGTCGAGCACCAGTTCGCCATCGAGCCACCCTTGGATCACGCCGTCTGCAATGCCCGGCGTATTCATCACCACGCGGTGCTGCAAGTGATACCAGCGGTCGGGCTCAAACTCTCGCCACCCGGGCGTGGCGCCATCGTCCCAGCGGAGGTCTTCGCCAAACTGCGTCGGCTGATCGGGGTGATAGACATACTGGACGATGTCGCCCTTGTCGCTGCCGCCAGGCGTAGCGGACCAGTTGCCGGTCCGCCACATCATCCGTGCACTCCAGCCGTCATAGCCGGTGGGCTTGTCGCCACCCGTGTTGCATGCCCCGCCGCACAGACCGGGTAGCTTGCCGCCCAGGACGTAGTTGAAGCCTTCGTCGAAGCGAAGCCGGTAGCTAAGAAACAGCTCTTCGTAGCCTTGGTCGAACTCGAGCCACCATTGCGACTTGCCCGACGCGCTCTGGCCCTCGGGGTAAGTGACGACCAGCGACTTGCTGCCGTAGGCGTCGGCGTCGTCGGTAATCGAGACGCGGCCTTCGCTGACGCCATTGCTCCAAGGAGGCGAATGCCAGTCGGCCGCCAGGTTGCCGGTGGTGTAGACGCCTACCGGGTCGTCCTCGAAGTCGTTTTCGTAAATCACGATGGCGTAGGCCGGTTGCGTGATCACAGCTAGCGCGACAAACGCTAGGGCGATTGCTATCGAATGCAAGCTCCAGGAGAGTGGCTTGTATCCCATGTTGCTCCCGTTCCTGAGAAGAAAGACGCCAGCTACGCCGATCGGCGATGACTTCCGGCAAGGCGGCTGATTCGCTGGCAAGAATTCGCTACATAGTAATCCGCCTCAGCTCTTCGCATTGTAGCGTGGCTCCGCAAAGATCGCGACCACGGCAATTGGGTTGGTTTCCGTCGGCTTGGTTAGGGGCCAGAGCCACCACGCGGTATACTCGCGATCGAACCCGGAGCGAGGCCTATTTGCATGGGGATTTTCAAGCGACCGATCATCAATAGCTTGGCGATCTCGCTCGGCGTGCTCTTGATCGTGTTCCTCCTGGTCCGCACGGATCGCCAAGCGACCGAGGGACAGGCGGCCGAGGCACAGGCAGCCGGATCTCAGCGAGCGATTCAAGCTCTGGTCGAGCGTCAGGCAGAAGCTTGGCGAATTGGCGATGCCGAAATGGTGGCTGCCGACTTTGCCGAAGACGCTAAGTTCGTCGTGGGCACTATCGTGACGATCGAAGGTCGCGATGCAATCAAGGGAGCCGCGCTAGACTACTTCGCAAACTACACCGACACGCAGGTAGAAATCATTCGCGTGATTTCCGACGGCAACCATGGCGTCGTCCGTTGGGACTGGAGCGACCGGCATCGAGAAACCAACGCACGCAGCAAGGCAGAAGACGCCATTCTCTTTGAGATACAAGAGGGCAAGATCGTTTACTGGCGTGAATTCATCGACAAAGTAGACGACCAACACCGGCCTTAGGCAGCGCGTTTGTTTGCTATCAATAAAATACAGGCCCGGCGGGCCGGCGGCATGTAGCCAGGGACACAAGTCCCTGGTTAGCAAATGTTGAAACCAGTAAGCCCCAGCGGGGCGACGGCGCGTTGCGGATTATGGTTGCCGTCGCCCCGCTGGGGCTTACTGCCCGGAGTCTATCGTCCAGGGGCTCGCGCCCCTGGCTAAATGCCTTTGCCCCTGCCGGGGCAATTTCTGCCGCAGTAACCTGGTTGCTTATGCTGCGATTGTCGGACGCAGATTTACGCGGATGAGTTCAGAGCATAAAGCATGGGCGCCTCTTTGATATTGCCAGCACAAAAAAGGCGTCGAGCTCGCCGTGGCGTGCTCGACGCGTTGAGAGTTTATCGACTTGTCGTGCGATCGATTGACTAGTTTCTGCGGCGGCCTAGTCCTAGGCTCGCGACCGCTGCCACCAATAGCAAAGCGCTCGTTGGCTCGGGCACGGCGAATTCGCCGATTGCCTCGATCGCGTTGATGTCGAAGACGGCAAAGTTGTTGCTGCCCGGGTCGCTAGCGCCCAGCGGGTTAAAGGTCGACAGTGCATAGGTATGGTCCCAGAGGTGGCCGCCGTGGCTGAGGTAGGAGACGCCACCAGCCGCATCGAGGACGAACAGCTCGCTACCGGTCGCATAATAGCCGTCCGGATCGCTCGGGTCGGGGATTTGACGGATGCTAAAGATGATCTCGTCGGCGATAGGAGCGCCGGTTGGATCTGCTTCGAACTCATCCGGACTGCCGATCCGGTCTTGGACCATCAGGGCGTCGAGGTTGACTTCCTCCAACAAATCGATTGACGTCGGCGGGTCGTCTAGCAGCGAAACCACCGCGGCGATAATCGTGCTTTGGAGAATGTACGGAGAGCCCGATCCATTCCACACCGACACCGCATCGCCAGGGATCACGCCCAGGCTAAGCACGTCGGTGTCGAGTGAGTACTTGTCCGCATCTGCAAACGGTGGCTCAGGACCCCAGACTTCGACACCATCGATGTCGATTGGCTCCATGCCATCGGCCATACCGTTGATGTCTGCTTGCGCGGCCCAGAGTAATTGCGTGTCGGGAGGATTCGGTGCGCAGCCGGCGCCGGCGCACAGTTCGACCGACAACTCGCCACTACCACCAACGACATTGCCATTCGTTAAGACGACACCCGGAGGCGTGCCCGGTGGGAGAAATCCTACGACCGGTCCTCCGCCGAAGTAGCCGGTAAAGACATCGTCAAAAGAGAAGACCAGGTGAGCGCGATCTTCTTTCAGTTCGTCAAAGGCAAAGTCGCGGCGGTTGGCGATGGCGTCGATATCAATTTCATCGGTGTAGAGCGGCCGGGTGCCTGAGTAGTCAGTGACGTTCACCACGCCGCTAGCGCCAGGGGCGCCATCCCAAGCGACAATCTGCTGAGGGTCGAGGGCCGTGTTCGGGGGACCGCCGGCCAGCACTTCGTGATCGCCATCATGCGAGTACTCCTTACCGCCGACACCTATCGGCGGCAGAACTCCCGGCCCGAAACCGGGGAACGGACCTCCGGCGCCGCCGTAAGGAATGGTCGCCAAGGCTGGCGCTGCACAGGCGGCAAGCAGGCCGGCGGCCATGGTGAAAATGGTCACGCGTGATCTTGTAGCACACATCAAAAGTCCTCCCATTCAGAAAAGTCTGATAAGCGATTGGTACTCTGTGTGAAATCACGAACGCGAGGTCGCACCTCCGAAGCCGAACGATCGAGCCGCGCGGCAAGCGAAAAGTTCTGTGGATGAAAAGGCAGACGCACGGGGCGTCTATTGGCGTGAGCAGAGACGCGTGGCGCCCCGGCCAATGTGCGGGAAGCCGGCGATGCTGCTGCCCGTAAGATCAGCCGTTTGCGGTTGCCCGTCAACCTTTTTCTGGGCTTCATTACCAACTATTCGAGAAAAAGCCTGGCAGTGGGCTCTGGGCCACTTTTGCCCCGCCAGCAGTCAACTGACGGCAGGTCCCTAACCACGCGGGAAATTAGGGCTTCGAGGCGAATGGGCGTCTCGAATTACGTCACGTACAGCGGCCACTAAAAAAGCCACCGGCTATTGCCGGCGGCTTTGGGCTGTTATCGCAGTCTCGCTCTTGGCGGCCTCAGCCGACTTCTTTCTCGTCGATCCAGCTCATCATTTTGCGGAGTTGCTTGCCGACTTGTTCGACCGGGTGACGTTGCTCGTTGCGACGGGTTGCTTTGAACATCGGGGCGCCCGCTTTGTTTTCGAGCATCCAGTCCCGCGCGAAGCGGCCCGATTGGATATCGTCGAGGATGCGCTTCATCTCGGCTTTGGTTTCCGAAGTCACAACGCGGGGGCCGGACTTGTAGTCGCCGTACTCGGCGGTGTTGCTGACGCTGTATCGCATGTAGCTCAGGCCACCTTGGTAAAGCAGGTCGACAATCAGCTTTACTTCGTGGAGGCACTCAAAGTAGGCCATCTCGGGTTGGTAACCGGCTTCGACCAAGGTTTCAAACCCGGCTTTGACCAGTTCGCTAATGCCACCGCAAAGGACAGCTTGCTCGCCGAACAGGTCGGTCTCGGTCTCTTCGGCAAAGCTGGTGCGAATCACGCCACCACGGGTGCCTCCGTTGCCCTTCGCGTAAGCCATGCCGATCTTAAAGACGTCGGACGACTCGTCGGACATCTCGTCGTCGCTGGCCGAGGCGCCTGCCTTGCGGGTGGCGATCAGGCTGGGCACACCGCCGCCTGCTTCGAACTCGCTTCGCACCAAGTGACCCGGACCTTTGGGGGCGACCAGTAGCAGGTCGATGCCCGCCGGCGGTTCGATCAAGCCAAAGTGAATGTTGAAGCCGTGCGAGCACATCAGTACGTCGCCGGACTCGAGGTTTGGCTTGATGTCCCGCTCGTATACGCCCGCCTGAATCTCGTCGGGCAGCAGCAGGTTGATGATGTCGCCTGCTTTGGCGGCCTCGGCGGCGCTGACGGGCTCGAAGCCGTGGCTCTTGGCCAGGTCGTAGTTGGCTCCGCCCGGCCGCTGACCAACGACCACCTTCACGCCACTGTCGCGAAGGTTCTGGGCATGGGCGTGGCCTTGCGAACCATAGCCGATGATGGCGACCGTCTTGCCTTCAAGGTGCTTCAGGTCAGCGTCAGCGTCGTAATAGATTTTGGCGGGCATGGGAGGTGTCTGGTTGGTTGAAGGTTGATTTGTGTGGTCTGCCCGTGTCGGGGCAATTGCGGAAGTCGGATTGCGGAGTTCGGATTAATGGAGCGATTGCCAGTCGCTTGTGCCAGTCGCTTGCGCGTCCTTCCGCAATCCGCAATCCAAGATCCGCAATCGTTTATTTTGCTTCGGCCACGGCCGGTTGTTTGGCGTTGGCTTTTGGGCGGTCGATGCTGCGGACCATGGCGATCCGGCCGGTGCGGACCAGTTCCAAAATGCCGAACGGCCGCATCATGTCGATGAAGGCTTCGATCTTCTTTTCTTGGCCCGAGATCTCGATGATCAATTCGTCGGGCGAGACATCCACGGTGCGGGCGCGGAAGATGTTGGCCAGTTCGCGAATCTCGGTCCGCTTGCCGGGAGGCGCCGAGACTTTGATCAGCATCAGGTCACGTTCGACATGGTCTTTGCTGCTGATGTCGTCGACGCGAACAACGGTGACGATCTTCTCCAGCTGCTTGCGGACCTGTTCGTGAACCGCTTCGTCCTCGACCACTACGAGCGTCATGCGAGACAGGTTGGTGTCCTCGGTCTCGCCGACGGCAAGGCTGTCGATGTTGTAGCCACGCGACGCCAGCATGCCGGCGATCTGGGCCAGGACGCCGGGCACGTTTTGCACCAGGGCAGACAGGACGTGACGCATAGGGAGAATCTCCAAAAATCAGCGGAATCCACGAGTGTAATCGCCCACCGGAGGGCCCGCAACTACCTGCCGAAACCGCCAGGCGGGGGGCGAAATGGGCTGACAGAAGGGGGGAACCGCCAAGGACGCCAAAGACGCCAAGAAGGTACTGAGCAGAGGCTGATCGTCCTGGCGGAGATCAACAAGCGTGGACTTAGCCTCTATCGAATAGCCTTTAGTGGCCGAGCTTGGCTAAGCCCATTCCTCATTTCCTGGCGTCTTGGCGTCTTGGCGGTTCAAACCTAAGCCGGACGAAAGACAGGCTTTTGGCAGCAGAGGTTCGGCCGCCAGCAGAGGTTCGGTTACCGGCGCTGCTACGCCGCGACACGCATCGTCACGTCAAGCAGCGTCACCAGATCGAGGGCGTTGTGATGCAGCACGGCTTCGATTTCGCGCGTGCCCCCGGTGCGGACATAGGCGTCGTATGCCGCGGGGATTTGGCCGCCAGGAATGTCCCCCACCCGGGTGCGACGGCAGACGAGCCGCTCGATCGTTTGCAGCTTGCAGTCGGGCAGCTCGCGCTTCCACCTTCGGCGAGCGATATGCAGCAGGTCGACATGCTCCGGCTCACGCAGCTTGGTCGTCTTGTGAAGTAGATGCCGGCGGCTGCGATCCATCACCATCGGCCAATCAAAGCTCTTGCCGTTGAAGGTGGCGATGACGTCGGCGCCGGCCAGCCGCTCCCACAGCGAGAGCATCACCGCTCGCTCCTCGGCATAGTTGCGAGCGAAGAGCAGTTCGATCGTCGGCCGATTGTCAATCTGCCGCAGCAGTCCGACGAGGAACAATGCCGAGCCGCTAAGGCCGCACGTCTCGAGGTCGAGCATCACGGTGCGGTCGGGCATGGCGGCGACGAGCGCCGGCATGCCCGTGGCGAGCTGCTCCGCAGGCAGGGACTGAAGGTGGGCGAGCCTGCCGGCAACACGCTCTTCGCCGCCGGGCCACAGTTGGTCAACAGCGATGGGAATTACCAAGTGCTCGCCACCGGCGTTCTCGCAAACGACGGCCGAGTCCAGCAGGTCCGCTCTTGGCAAGAGCGGCTTTCTGGGCGGCTGCGTACGCCGCGTTGTGGGCATAGGGGTTAGGCGTCGATCATCGGCCGTGCGATCGGCAGGCAATCGATCGCGATTGAGGGCTTCAAGCCGGCGGCGGAGCGATTCACTAAGCATCCCTGCAGTGTATCGCGACGCCCGTTTGCGAGGGAATGGCGATTGCATTGGCGATGACTACGCAAGCAATCCGCGGAAGGTTAGACGGCGACCTACGCGTCGCCGACCGTGCGAGCGGGATGTGTACCCGGGGCTGCCGGCGATGCGTAGATCGCCGGCTACTTCGGAGTTAGTTTGTGGTTGCTGATTCGGATAGTTCCCGCTCATTAACATTTGCGCTCAGTAGCAACTCCAGCAGCCGTTGCGTCGCCGCTTTGTTGGGCATGGGGTGGCCCCGTTTTAGGTCGGGGTCGCTGTGCAGGTGGGCGTGGTCGGGCAGGCCGACGCAACTGGGGCAGCCTTCGGTGCACGGACAGTCGCGGACCATTTCGAGGCAAATGCTCAGGAGCTGCGGGGCGTGCTGATAACCCTTCTCCGCATAGCCAAGCCCGCCCGGGTAGCGGTCGTAGAGGATGACGGTGGCGTAGCCCAGGTTCTTAGCATCAACGACGCCGCCGATGTCACGCGGATCGCACATCGCCACTAGTGGGAGCGCCACCACGGCAAGGTTTCGCAAGCCGGCGACGCCCTCGGCCGTTCGCAGGCCCGACTTCTTCATTGCCCAGCGAATCGACTCCTCCGGCATGAGCCACAGGGCGGTGGTCGCCATGTTTTGGGCTGGGATATCGACCGGCCCCAAGCCGATATTCTCCTTGGTGTTGAATTTGATCTTCTTAAACGCCACCGTTTGCCAGCTGACATCGACCTCGCCATAGCCAAGCGCAGCGACCGGATTATTCCCCTCCCCAGCAGGGGGAGGGGTTAGGGGAGGG
>JBCDCL010000072.1:0-9655 GCA_039182175.1 Planctomycetota bacterium | reverse complement strand
GGCGATCGCACGCTCGGCGAGTTTAAGGTCCGCCGTCGGCGCCAGGATCATCGCATTGTTGCCGCCGAGTTCGAGCAGCACTTTGCCAAGCCGGCGCCCGACCGTCTCTGCGACTTTGCGACCCATCGCCACGGAGCCTGTCGCCGAGACCAGCGGCAACCGAGCGTCGGCAGCCAGGGCTTGGCCTATCTCGCGGCCGCCTTGCACTACGCAAGACAAACCGGCCGGCGCGTCGTCGCCAAATTCCTTGCGAGCAAGCTCTACCATCTGGTGGCATGCCATGGCTGTCAGCGGCGTCTGCTCCGAGGGTTTCCAAACTATCGGATCGCCACACACGAAGCCGATCATTGCATTCCACGCCCACACGGCGGCAGGGAAATTGAATGCCGAGATCACTCCCACGGGCCCTAGCGGATGCCATTGTTCGATCAACGCGTGTTCAGGCCGCTCTGAGGCGATTGTCTTGCCGTAAAGCTGCCGGGAGAGCCCAACGGCGAAGTCGCAAACGTCGATCCACTCTTGAATCTCGCCACGTGCTTCCGATTCGATCTTTCCGGCTTCAAGCGTGACAAGGTGTGCAAGTTCCGCTTGGTGCTTGCGGACCAAGTTGCCAACGAGCCGAACGAATTCGCCCCGCCGCGGCGCCGGGATGCGTCGCCACTTGAGAAACGCCTGGTGGGCTGCCTCGGTTGCGGCGACCACATCGTCCGGGCTTGCCGCCTGGACTTTGCACGTTGCCGAGCCATCGATGGGCGACCGCGGCGTGAAGACTCCGCCGCCACCTGCTTGTGGGTCGCCCAATTGTACGCCCGGGTACACGCCATCCGTCGGCGCCGGGAGAATTTCGGTGGGTAATTCCATGATTAGTTCAGTGCATCAATCGTGGAAGAGATCGGTGCCCGGATATGAGTCGCTTCGGCATAGGGCTTGCCGAACCGATTGGCCTCAAAATCGGCGAGTGACATATCTTCTTGCCGAACGAACCCGCGACTTGGCAACTTGCCTAGCCGGAACAGGTCGACGGCGGCGCAGACCGAAGTTGCCGTTGTGATTTGAATCGAGCTGGCTGGCTGGCCGGCGATGTCGCCGTGATAAATTTTACGCGCGTCGGCCGCTTGCTCGTACCGGCCGTCCCGCCAGCCCGACGCGGTTGCAAACACCAGAACGACATCCTGATTCGTGCACGGCACGGCCGACTCGAGCAGTTCTTTCAAGACACCACGGTTGTTGCGGAATTCCAACTCGTCGAGCAGGAAGTTCATCAGAAAGCGGTGGCCGACGTAACGCACCGTTTTGTAGTCGAGATCGGTGACGCGGCCCGCCAGCGTTTCGCATAGCGTGCCCAACCCGCCGGAAGTGTTAAACGCTTCGTAGTCGACGCCATCGAGGCCGAAGTGCTCGACCCCTTCTAGCGGCTGCAGGTCGACCTTCTCACCGTCGCGGATTGCTTCGCACAGATTGCAGTACTCGTTAATGAGCCCATCGGTTGACCAGGTGAGGTTGTACTTCAGCATGTTGGTCGGATAGAGCGGCAGGGCGCCGACACGCATGGTTACGCGCTGAAGTTTCTCGAACTGCTGGCAGAGATCGTACGCCAAAACGCTGATGTACCCCGGCGCCAGGCCGCATTGCGGCATGAAGATTTGCCCCTCGGCAGCTTTGGCGGCAATCTCACGGACAGCGCGGGTCGTGGCGACGTCTTCGGTCAGGTCGAAGTAGCTGGCTCCGCAAGCCGCCGCGACGCTCGCGATGCCCGGATTCACATTGAACGAGCAGGCGGAAATCACCACGTCGGCGCCCGTCAGCAATTCCTTGAGCGCGGATAGGTCGGCGACATCGATCTGTGATGTTTCAACCGGATGTTCCTGGGTGATGGCGTTCAGCGCATCGGCTGAGGCATCGCCAACACGCACATCGTAATCGCCCGTGTCGGTCAGCAGCCGAACAATCGCCTGGCCAATTTTTCCGGCGCCAAGGATGACCGTTTGCAGTCGCTTGCTCACGCTTTGTTCTCACGGACGTCGGTGGACTCGAAAATCTTGTCGGCACTGGCGGCGACAAACCCCTGAAACAGCCCGCCCTCCGGCGTCATGTATCGCTTCGCAAATTCGTAATAGCACGTCGGCACTTCGTGTTGCTCGCCGCCTGCGAATTCAATCACCTGCTTGTCGGCCATCGTCGAGGCTTGTTCAAGAAAGCGATCAGGCGAGCCCTTTACTCGACCGCCCGAGTCGTTGATGGCATAACCGAGCGATTCGACCACCTGCAGCACGTCCTCAACCTCTTCGCAACTGTTGAGGTGATTGACGCTAATGGTGAAGTGATTAGCCCTGAGGCCGAGCGTCGAAAACCACGCGGCGTATTCACTCTCGGATACCAGCTGTTGATAGTCATCGTACGCAATCGGATCCCACAACGGGCCTCGCCACATGACGCTAGGGTCGGCAGCGGCATCCGCTGCTACCTGCGACGCTAGCTTTTTGAGGATGTCGGCAGACTTCGGCGAGAGCTCCTCGACCAAGAGTTCCGACAAAAAGACCCGCGGCTGTGTTGCCTCTGGCGGCAGATAGCCGTAAGCACGCAGCTTCTTGGCGGGGAATTCGTAGGGCTCAAACGGCGTGTAGCCCAGGGCCAACAAATGCGGCTCAAGCTTGGCTAAGCCAATCGGCTCGAGCGCGAGCGTCCGAAAGGCGACATGGTCATTGACCACCGTTTCGCCCCGCTCGGTGAAAGCTTGATAGATTCGATCTGCTTGCGGCGTGATCGATGTATAGTCGGACCACAACGAGTCCATGAAGGCGGTGATGCTCATACGGGTCAGAGTAGCCGCATTCGTGTCGCTTGTCGCCGGGGATACGGATGGCAACGAAACACCTGCGCGAATTTGAGAACGTCGATAAATTTCTGGGTGGGGCGACACTCTCGCGGCGACCGCAGATCTCGTAGAATTCGGTCTGTGGCGATTGCCACGCATCCCAATGCTGCTACTGCCGACGTGGAAGAGTCCGATGCTCGACGCCTTAGTAATAGCCCCCCATCCGGACGACGCCGAGCTTGGCATGGCGGGTGGCATTCTGAGGATGCAGGCCGAGGGGCTGCGGGTGGGCGTGCTCGACCTGACCAGTGGCGAGCCCACGCCGCATGGTTCGCTAGAGCTGCGAGCGAAGGAGACCGCCGCCGCGACAGAAGTACTCGGACTAGCTTGGCGAGAAAACCTCGGCCTGCCCAATCGGATGCTAGAACCGACGCTAGAGAATCGGGCGAAGCTTGCCGGCGTAATTCGCCAGCAGCGGCCACGATGGTTGTTTGCCCCGTACTGGGTCGATGCACATCCCGACCATACGGCGGCGACCAAACTGGTGGACGATGCTCGCTTCTGGGCCAAGCTCACGAAGACCGACGGGACAGAATACGAACTCCCCGGCGAGCCTCATCATCCGGAGCGGATTTACAACTACTACTGCGTTCACCTAAAGATGGCGCCGCAGCCGGCGTTTGTACTCGACATCTCAGATGTTTGGCCACAGAAGCTTGCCAGCATCCGAGCGTACGAAAGCCAATTCATCACCGGCCGGCCGGCGACCAAGCCGACGTTTCTCGACCAGCTAGAGCACGAGGCAGCGTACTGGGGCAAAACGATCGGCGTCGCCTATGGCGAACCCTACGCCTGCCGCGAACCGCTGGGTATCACGGGCTTTGGCGAACTGATTTGAACGTCGCTGTGCGCTTGTCTGTGGTAGAATTAAAGCATGAAAGATCGCAGTCAATGGCCAACCCGCAGACTCCAGCTGTCCGATTCCGTTTCCGATCTGCAAGATCTGCGGGCGACGACGCCAGCGGAGCGTATCGAGATGATGTGGCAGCTTGCCCTCGATGCATGGGCTGCCAAGGGAGAGGCCGTTGAACCCCGACTTCCGCGACATGTTGAGTGCGTTAAACGACGCCAAAGTTGACTTCTTGGTCGTTGGCGCCTATGCACTTTCTGCTCATGGCATGCCTCGTGCTACGGGAGACATCGATCTCTGGGTGCGGCCCAGCGTCGATAACGCCCAGCGGGTTTGGCAGTCGCTCGAAGCGTTTCGGGCGCCCATGTCGAAGGTTGATGTCTCTGATTTTGCGAAGCCAGATCTCATCTATCAGATCGGTTTGGCCCCAAACCGGATCGATCTACTGACTTCGATCGACGGAGTAGAGTTCGGTGAAGCTTGGGAGAGTCACGTCAGCCACATGTTTGATGGCGTTAAGGTGAAAGTCCTGAGCCTGGAACTACTACGGCGTAACAAGCTTGCTAGCGGTCGCCCCAAGGACTTGATCGACGCGCAGTGGATCGATGAAATTCGCGGTTCGTGACCGCTTGGCGGACTAATACCTCTGCTCGCTTTGCAGAAAACGTGAAAGCGGCCTCAAGCGATCGTGCCGGTTATGCCGATTAGCTCGATGACGCGCATGCTCTGTGCGCCGATCGTTGCTAGCAGGGGGGCCTGCCAGCACTGTGATTGTCGATGCCTCGCGGCGCTCAATTCTCGCTGTTCGCCCTGCTTGCCGTGTGCTTGCTAAGCGCTCCGGGCTGCCATCTGCTTCTGCCCGAGGTCAGCACGCAGCCAGTGCTGCACAACCCCTTTCCGCAGCTAAGCCGCGTAGCGGTGGCGCCCTTCTTTAACCAGAGCGACGAGCCAACGGTCGACGGCCGGCAGTTCGCGATGGCGTACTTTGCCGAACTGCAAGCAATCCGCGGGTTCGAGGTTGTGCCAGTCGGCGTGGTGGAAGAAGCCATCTTGCAGCACGCGGTCGATCTATCGAGTCCTGGCGAAGCCCGCCGGTTGGCGGACCTACTGGGCGTGGATGCGTTGGTGGTTGGTTCGGTGACGGACTACTCGCCCTACTATCCGCCACGCTGCGGCATGCGGGTCGAATGGTATGCCGCGAATCCGGGCTTCCACGCCATTCCTGCCGGCTACGGCCTGCCTTGGGGGACGCCTGACGAGGAATTCATTCCCGACGAATTAGTATTCGAAGCGGAGATGGCGCTCGCACGCGAGCAACTCGCGACGCAAACGCCCGACTGCTTTGAAGATTGCCAAGCTTTGGCGCCACCACCTAGCTTTGCGTTGCCGCACGAAGCGAATCCAATTCCAACGGACGTCTTCGAAGAGGAAATGCCGACCGATGGCGAAGATGGCACGGACCTATTGCCACCACCGCCGGCGCCGGCCGGCAACGGCGCCACCCAGGGCGATAAGGCGGCACAGGTCGGTGCGAATGTAGCAACGCCAGCACAACATGCAGAGGTCGCCGACTTGCCCGTCGATAGCAACGCAGTCGGTCCGACAAGCGGCATGGGCGGACCTTTCGACACAACCTGTGCAACGGGAATGGCGCCTGTCGGTTGGCCCGACGCACGTGGTTTTACCCCACCCGGTCCATCGCCGACACGACCTGCTTGCGTGCCAACGCATGGTCCGGTCATGACGCATACGCAGATCTATCGGGGGCATGACGCCGACTTTACTGCCGCTCTTGCCAGTTATGTCAGTTTTCGGGACGACGCGCGGTTCGGCGGTTGGCAGTCTTATCTAGAGCGTAGCGAAGACTTCATTCGCTTCTGCGCGCATCTGCATCTGGCCGAAATGCTCACCGCACGTGGTGGCGGTAGAGAAACGCGGGTGGTGAGTCGCTGGTCGGAGAGCCGATAGGTTTCTTCTGTTGAGAGACTTACGCCGTCGCGCTCGTAGGCAGTGATGCCAGCACGGACCGCCGGTCCTGCCTCGCACGATAGGGTCTCTCGCCCCGCCGCTCATGGTGGTTGGCTAAGCCGCCGCCGCTATCAGCACCTGCCCCCCGCCCCATCTCGCCCGCCACTACCGCTGCTGCACGGAGGCCCCGTCGTGAACGAAGACGTCAATGTCCTAGCCCTTGTTAAAGGCGAAGAACGCTACATCTTTTTGTACGACGATACGCAGCAGGCCCAGGCGCTGCGAATGCTTGGCCGGCATGCCTCGAATCCCGACCTCAGCTTCAGCTGGTACGACGCCGCGGTGCTCAGCAAAAAGATCCGGGCCGAAGCAAAGCGGAGTGCTCCGCGATTCAGTTCGTCGGCTGCCGACGCCGCTGCCGAGCTGCCGTCGCCCGACATGAAGCTAGAAGATTGATGCAGGCCGGGTGAGGACGCAGCAGGGGCCAGGCTTCCGAGCCTATCGCTTACCTCTCTCACTTCCCTCTTCTAACTTCACCGTTCTTCTTCGCTCCACGTCATGCATCGCCAGATCGGCCAGTTCCTACGCCATCTCGAAGTAGAGCGGGGAGCGTCCGAGCATACAACCAAGGCTTATCGCGAAGACCTGACGGCGCTTGCTGACTACCTGGCCGATGCCGATGGCAAAACGCCGGCGCCAAGCTCGATCACGACCGGCGAGCTACGTGGCTTCCTCTCGGCGTTGCACGACGCTGGCTACGCTAAGACATCGATTGCGCGGCGATTGGCGTCGGTGCGAAGTTTCTTTCGCTTTGGTCAGCGCGAGGGGTGGTCGCAAGGCAATCCTGCCCGGCCGCTCCGCAACCCACGCAAGGCACGTAAGCTGCCGCACTTCTTATCGACCGACGAGATCGGCCGATTGCTCGCTGCTCCGCCGGCTGATCGCCATGCTGGCCGGCGCGATCGAGCCATGCTCGAAGTGCTTTACTCAGCCGGCTTGCGTGTGAGTGAGTTAGTAGGGCTCAACGACGAAGACCTCGATCGCGAACAAGGCGTGGTCCGAGTGCGTGGAAAGGGGCGCAAGGAACGGTTGGCGCCGGTCGGTTCGTATGCGATGCAGGCGTTAGAAGCGTGGCTTGCGGTACGCAAGCTGGCGTCCGGGTCAAAGCCAGGCCCGCAATCGCCGATCTTCACCAACAAGTTTGGCAAGCGAATCACCACGCGTAGCGTCGCCCGAATGCTGGAGAAGTACCTCCGCGAGTCGGCACTCGACCACCGCACTTCGCCTCACACCTTGCGGCACAGTTTTGCGACCCATCTGCTAGATGCGGGGGCAGACATTCGCAGCGTGCAAGAACTGCTCGGCCATGCAAGCTTGGTAACGACGCAAATCTATACGCACGTCAGCACCGCGAATTTGCGAGCGGCCTACGAAAAGGCTCATCCACGGGCCGGCTAAAGGCGGCGGCCAAGGCTGCACCAGCGGCGTGCGTCTCAAGCTGAGAAACTGCTTTGCGGATGGCCGTCGGTTTGGCATAATCCGGGGCAACCAGTAGCTGTTCTCTGCGAGGACTTGGCTATGTTCTGCCCGATTTGGTCGGCGTGTTGGCGACATGCTTTCGCATTGGTAGCAGTCTTCTCTCTTGCGGCGCCCGCTGCAGCGTTTGTGCACATCGGAGGCGGCGTTGCTTCGAAGTGGGGTGACGACACCGCCGTCGGCACTGGCGCCGTGGTGACCTGGGGCTTCGTACCCGATGGCACGGGGATCGACCCCAACTTCCGCATCGATCCGTTCGGCTCGCCCAATGATGTTGGTGTGGTGGGTACGAGCAACGTCTCGCAGCTCCGTACGCTTATCGATACCAATCATGGCGCCGGCGAATTCGACGCCGCCATTCGCCGTGCGTTCGACACATGGTCGGCGATTGCCGACATCGAATTCGTCGAAGTCACCGATCCAGGCGACGCGGTAGCACTGCCCGGTTCGGTAACGCCCAACATCCGCATCAGCGCGTTCGCTCCGCTCGCGGGTCACTTCTTCGAGGGGACCGGCGCTGTTGGCTTCGGGCCGCCAGGGTTCATTGTGAATCCAGAACTCGATTTTCCGGAGTCGGGCGACATCATCTTCAACCTGAGTGGCAATAAGTTCGGCGGCCTGCAAACGCCTTTTCACATTGCACCGGGCATCGAAGATGTCACGCCGGTCGATTTCTTCAACTTCGGCGACGATCTGGAAGGACTCTTCTTGCACGAGGTGGGGCACGCTGCGATCGGCCTGGCACATCCGCCCTGGGATGGCGAAGACCCCGACCGCCGGGTGATGTACGTTGGCGATTTCTCTAATCCGTCGGCGCCTTTCTGCTGCACAGCGATCAATCGCCAGCTACATCCAGACGACATCGCCGGGGCGAGGTTCGTTTACGGACTCAAGGGCGACTACGACCAGAGCGGCGAGGTGGACGTGGCTGACTACACGCTATGGCGAGACAGTCTGGGCGCCAGAGGCGTGGGGCTTGCCGCCGATGGCGACCGAGACGGCGATGTCGACATCGCCGACTATCAGATCTGGCGGACGAATTACGGGGCCGAAGAAGTCCTCACGCAGACCGGCGCCGCTTCGATCCTGACGCCAGAGCCTGCGGGGGCATTGCTACTGGCGATCGGCGCCGCCCTGATCGGCGCCACCCGTATCGGGCGTCGCTTCGGCGGCGCCGGATAACTCGATTTCAACGCTGGAGCGGGCAGCGTCCCTGATTTGGCGGAGCGTGTCGTACCACTGCTCGGTTGAAACGGGCTCCTCCTTCGCAGTGATCATCTCGCCGAGACGCTCACTATCGCCCGATACGATGGCGGCGTTTGCTCCGCCGGCCTTGCCACCAGACGATGGCAAGGCGCCTGCATCGGCAAGCTGCTGTGCCGCCTGCCACAGTTCGCTCGCTCGCCGGCTGTCGCTGGCAGAAGTAAGCCCGCGAGTCGTCACGCCAACGGCGAAGCCGCGCGATGGCTGAGGATCGTCGGGCGCCGCGGGTGGCGTAGCCGTCAGCGGAAAGCCGGGCCCCGCCAGTGGCCCGAGCAACACCAGCTGCTCGGCAAGCTCGGCAATTTTTAGATGAGCCGCTCGCAGTCGCTCGGCTTGCTGCCGCAGTTCGTCAGCCTTTTGCTGCACCGCTTGCTGAGCAGCGACCGCTTCGGCGCGGGCGATCTCGGCTTGGCGTTTGGCGTGGTTGGCTCGAGCCCACAGGCCGGTCATGGCAATGGTTGCCAGCGTGAGCAATAGAAAAACCGCCGTCGCCCAACTGACGGCCACGCGATTACGCTGGCACCAACGACGCGTGCGATACACAAAGCTTGCGGGGCGAGCCAGGATTGGTTCGCTTCGTAGCCAGCGGCGTAGTTCAGCCGCCACCTCCTCGGCCGATTGGTACCGGCGGTGCGGCGCCTTGTCCAAGCACTTGAGCGTGATGGTCTCCAAATCACGCGGCACGTTGGCGTTTAGCTTGCGAGGGCTCGGCGGTTCGTCATGCAGCACTTGGTGCAATAGCATCCGCGTACTGCCACGGAAAGGCAATTCGCCCGTCAAGAGTTGGAAGAGCACCACGCCCAGCGAATAGACGTCGCTCGCCGGGCTGGCAGAGGCGCCTTCGCCCTCGGCTTGCTCAGGCGACATATAAGCCGGCGTGCCGATCAACTGCCCGCCGTAGGTCACGGTCGCTTCGGGCATCGCACGACGCGCTAGCCCGAAGTCCATGAGTCGCGGCTCGCCTTCGCCGTCAATCATCACATTGCCCGGCTTAAGGTCGCGATGCACGATGCCTCGCTTATGGGCGTGGCCTAGGGCCGTAGCGATTCGCAGCGCCAAGTCGGCAGCTTCGCGACTGGTAAGCTGCTGGCCGGTAAGCCATTCGGCTAGCGAAACGCCACGCACAAATTCGCTGACGATGTAAAGCGTCTGGTCGTCGCGGC
>JBCDCL010000071.1:0-9685 GCA_039182175.1 Planctomycetota bacterium | reverse complement strand
CGTGTCGGGGATGACATGGTCGGCTGGGCAAACGAGCATCGTTGCGTCGGGGTCGCCTGCTACGCGGGTCACCAACAATGCCGCGAGACCGATACAGGGCGCCGTGTCCCGTTTGCACGGCTCGCCCACGATCGACGCAGCCGGCAAGTCGGGCAACTGCTTCCGGACAGCGTCGACCAAACGATGATTGGTGACCACCATCCGCCGCTCCGGAGGCGCAAGGTCGCCAAAGCGAGCCGCCGTTTGTGCAATCATCGACTGGTCACCAACCAGCGACAGTAGCTGCTTCGGCTTGTTGCGGCGACTGGCGGGCCAGAAGCGGGTGCCGGAACCCCCGGCCATGATGATTGCGTGGAGCATGCTCGAAGTCGAAAAGCAGAAGGCGGAAGACGCGACCCGCGGCGGGTTTCGCGTGGCCGCCATCATAGCCCGCCGGCGACCGGCCGTCAGGCCGTGGATCGGGCGTCGGCCGCGGCGTCTGCCACTCGTGGCGCCGCGTCGAGCAAATCGATCAGGCGTTGGGCAGCAGCAGCCGGGTCGCTTGCCGACGTGATGGCGGCGCCCACGGCGACACGCTGGATGCCCGTCGCCAACACATCGGGCAGATTTTCATAATCGATGCCGCCGATAGCGAACGCTGGCAGAGAAATCTCCTCAGCGACGTTGCGTGCAAAATCGAGCCCAGGAAAATTGTCGAATTGCTTCGTCTCCGAAGGAAATAGGGGGCCGACGCCCAAGTAATTGGCTCCATCCAGAACAGCCACGCGAGCTTGTTCGATCGTGTGGGTCGAGATACCAACGAGTGCCTGGGGACCGACGATCGCCCGGGCGTCTTTCACGCTCATTTCTTCTTGCCCGACGTGCACTCCGTCGGCATGGGTCACTGCTGCAATGTCGGGGCGGTCGTTGATGATGGCTAGCGTTAGCGTCCCAGCCGTTGCCTCTACAAGCAGCCGTGCCCGGGCAACTAACTCTGCATCATCGAGTTGCTTATCACGGAGCTGAAGTACATGCACGCCTGCCGCGACCAGCGCTTTAGCTAGTCGCGAGAATTCGACCGGTGACGCTTGTCCATCGACGAGCACATACAGCCGTGCACCAGCCAGACGCTCGCAACTGCTTCGCGTGGTCCCAATGGATTTTTCGAGCGTATAGAACTGGTAGCGGAGGCGCTCAACCTGCGCTGCGAAGTCAGCATCGACGGTTTTGCCGTACTCTTCGAGGCTTCGCAGTGCCTGTTTCACTCGCTCGCAACTGGCGATGCATACTGCCCAGGCATCAGGCCGGTGCGACTCCGCGGTAGTCGTCACCGTGCTGCCGACATCGCCCTGGGTGTCTCGCGAGGCGTGTCGGGCATCGAGATCAATTCGCTTGCCGGCGGACGCCAACTCATGCCGAAGCGTCTTGGCAAGCTTCGACAGGGATTGGTCGTCGAGCACGAACCGCGTGTAGTCTTCGACAACACGCATGCCTTCGGTCGCTCGATTGAGCGATGCGTCAAGAATGCGGTAGGCCGCGGATCTCATGACGTCGATCGTAGCACGAAGAACGCGACCAACGCGACGCCCGCCCCTGTGGGCACCAAGAAGAATTCGATCAGTAGCATCGTCAGAAGTTGTTTTTTGGCGCTGATCTGTTCACCGAATCGCGCTAGGTGCAGCAGCATGAACATGCTGCCGACCATCAAACAGCCGGGGGTCGCCACCAGCAACGCCTGCGTGAGCGGCATGTCTAGCAGGTGGCTGGTCGTCAGGCCGACGGCGACGACGGCGATGAAGGTCAGCAAAATTCGCTGCGTGTAACTCACAATCGTTTCAGCCGTACGATGTAATTGCGGGGCTAAATAGCTATCTACCAAACGGTAGCGTTCGTGGGGCAATCGCCAACAGCCCTGGCGGCGCCGGGCAGATCGGCCTCGCCAGTTTCTCCAGATACCGTTATCTTCCGCCGGAGTGGCAGGCGAAAGCCAGCGGGCTGCCAATCGAGGTGAATCGATGCGTTTCGCAGACTGCCGCAACGATTCATGAACTTGCCATGATTTTCGTCTTAAACCAATTCGCTGCAACGACTTGACGTTGGTGTAGCGATGTGCCGATGGCCGCCTATTCGAGAATTCAAACCGGTTTCACGAGCTTGCGCCCGTGATTTGCGTAGAAGCCACGCTGTCGAGCAGTTTTAACTAGCACCGCCTAACTCCGTGGGTTTGATCCTTGGCACGCCGCCCGATCAGCCGCCGAATGCCGTGGGCCGCTTATCTGTGGCCTGGCCTACCCCATCTGTGGAACGAAGGGTCTTGGGCCGGTCTGACGCTGGCAGTAGGATTCACGGTCCTGCTGAATACGCTGATTCTGACGACGTTTGTCTGGCCTGAGTGGTTGCCAGAGCGTGTTAAGCTTGCGTGCGGAGTCTCTACGGCGTTGATCTGGCTCGTTGCGTTGCTAGAGACCCGTGGCGAACTGCGGCGACAAGCCGTCCGGCGAAATTCAGCGGAAAACCAACACGAAGAGACGGAGAATCCATCGGCACAAACCGCTGAAATCGCGGCTGATTCGCCAGCTACCCCAACGTCGGCCAAACACGACAGCCAAGAGTTGGATACGCAGTTCGGCGAAGCACAGCGGCTGTATCTGCGAGGCGATTGGGTCGCTACGGAGCAGACGCTGGTAAAGCTCCTGCGAGTCGATCGCGACGACATCGAGGCTCAGCTGCTGCTAGCGTCGGTTTGGCAAGCGACGGAGCGGAACGGCAAAGCACGCCGGCTGCTCACGCGACTGGCCCGCCGGCAAGACGCTGAAGCTTGGCAGTACGAGGTCGCACGAGAACTCGAACGATTAGAGACAGCAGACTCACACGAAGACACAACAACAGACACCGACGAAGCGTCAACCGCCGTTGCCGGGTCCTTACCCGCGGCGGGCGCAGTGGAGAATGGTAACCGTGCGGCTTAAATGACAAAATTGGGCCGCGAACCGCACGAACTTCGACAAGACTCGCATTTCGGCAAGACACGCATTTCAACAAGGTCAGACGCTAAAGTGGCTGGAAAGCATCGACACGCCTAGAATTCGTTAGCCATAAAACAGAACGACAGACACCAACGCCAACGCGTCCTCGGACGCAACGACGACTGGCCACCGCGAGTCGTCTACGGAACCAAACGGAGAGTCAACGCCATGTACGAACGCTTCACCGACCGCGCCCGGAAAGTGATGCAGCTGGCCAATCAAGAGGCCCAGCGCTTCAACCACGAATATATTGGCACCGAGCATGTGCTGTTGGGCCTGATCAAGGAGGGCTCCGGCGTTGCCGCCAATGTGCTCAAGAACCTGGATGTCGATTTACGCAAGATTCGGCTCGAGGTCGAGAAGCTCGTCCAAAGTGGGCCCGACATGGTCACGATGGGCAAGCTGCCGCAAACGCCGCGGGCGAAGAAGGTAATCGAGTACTCGATGGAAGAGGCTCGCAACCTGAACCACAACTACGTCGGCACCGAGCACATCTTGCTCGGCCTGCTGCGAGAGCAAGAAGGCGTCGCCGCTCAGGTTTTGATGAACCTCGGCTTGAAGCTCGACGAAGTTCGCGAAGAAGTCCTCAACCTGCTCGGCCATGGCTTGGAAGGGAGCGAGGGCGAGCGTGGTGGTCGCGGCGGCGTTGCCGAAGAAGGCGAAGAGGGTGGCCGCGAGAGCAGCGGCAAGCGTGGCAAGAATGGCCGTACGCCGGCGCTCGACAGCTTCGGCCGTGACCTCACCGAGCTAGCCAAGCAAAGCAAGCTCGACCCCGTGATCGGACGCGAGAAGGAAATCGAACGCGCCATCCAAGTTCTCTGCCGCCGCACCAAGAATAACCCAGTGCTGCTCGGCGAAGCAGGCGTCGGTAAGACGGCCATTGTCGAAGGCTTTGCCCAACGCGTAGTCGATGGCAACGTGCCGGAACTACTGCTGGAGCGACGCATCGTCGTGCTTGACCTCGCAATGATGGTCGCCGGCACAAAGTATCGCGGCCAGTTCGAAGAGCGGATCAAGGCCGTGATGAACGAAGTTCGCCGCGCCAAGAATACGATCCTGTTCATCGACGAGTTGCATACGCTCGTCGGCGCTGGTGGAGCCGAAGGCGCCATCGACGCTTCGAATGTGCTCAAGCCCGCGTTGGCTCGTGGCGAAATTCAATGCATCGGCGCCACGACGCTCGACGAGTACCGCAAGTACATCGAGAAAGACTCGGCCCTCGCTCGCCGATTCCAAGAAGTGCTTGTTGAACCAACCAGCTCCGAAGACACCAAAGAGATTCTTAAGGGTCTTCGCGAGCGGTACGAAGAGCACCACCGCGTGCAAATCACCGACGACGCTGTCGATTCGGCTGTCGAACTTTCGGACCGCTACATCACCGGCCGGTGCCTGCCGGACAAGGCGATTGACGTCATCGACGAAGCGGGCGCCCGAGTACGGCTCAAGTCGATGAGCAAGCCGCCAAACCTGAAAGAGATCGACGAAGAAGTCGAGCAACTCAATCGCGACAAGGAAGAAGCGGTCGCCAACCAAGATTTTGAAAAGGCGGCCAACCTTCGCGACCAGGCCGACAAGCTCAAGAAGAAAAAGCAACAGATCACCAAAGAGTGGCGAGAGAAGTCTCGCGAGAACGGTGGCGTCGTCGACGAGGACGTCATCGCCGAGGTGGTCTCTAAGATGACCGGCATTCCGCTCACGCGGATGAGCACCGAGGATTCGCTCCGCTTGATGAAGATGGAGGATGAACTTCACGAGAAGGTCATCAGCCAGGACGAAGCCATCAAGGCGATCGCCCGGGCTGTGCGTCGTAGCCGTAGTGGCTTGCAAGATCCCAAGCGGCCAACCGGCACGTTTGTTTTTGCAGGCCCGACTGGCGTTGGTAAAACGTTGCTCGCCAAGGCCCTCGCCGAGTTTATGTTTGGCGACGAAGAGGCGCTTATTCAAATCGACATGTCGGAGTACATGGAGAAGCACAACGTCAGCCGATTGATCGGGGCGCCTCCTGGCTACGTCGGCTACGAAGAAGGTGGCCAGCTTACCGAGCAAATCCGTCGCCGACCTTACGCCGTGGTGCTGCTTGACGAGATCGAAAAGGCTCACCCCGAAGTCTTCAACATGCTCCTGCAGTTGATGGAAGAAGGGCGCCTGACCGACTCGTTCGGCCGGAATGTCGACTTCCGCAACACAATTGTCATCATGACGACCAACGCGGGCGCCGACGCGATCAAGAACGAGTCGGCGTTCGGCTTCGCCAAGCCTGACGAGGATGCCTCGTACGACGCGATGAAGAGCCGCGTGATGGATGAGATCGAAAAAGTCTTCCGTCCTGAGTTCATCAACCGCGTCAACGATGTGATTGTTTTCCGCCACCTGACGACCACCGACTTGAAGGAAGTGGTCGACCTCGAACTGTCGAAAGTTCGCAGTCGTTTGGCAGAGAAGGGCCTCGCGATCGACCTGTCCGAAGAGTCGAAAGAGTTCCTCATCAAGAAGGGCTCAAACACCGACTACGGGGCCAGGCCGCTGCGTCGCTCGATCGAGCAGTACATAGAGGATCCGCTCGCAGAAGAACTGCTCAAGGGCGAGTTCAACGGCAAGGATACGATCAGAGTTGACGTTAAGAAGGTGGGCGACAAGAAGCAGCTCACTTTCGAAGGGCTCAAAACGAAGGAAGACGAGCCCGAAGCCGTCGCCGCTGGCGTAGGCGAAGAGGGGGGCGATGCCCCCGCGGAGTCTGGCGAGTAATGGCTCGCTAGGCGTCGTTTTCGGCTAATGATCAATCTACGGGCCGTCCAACTGGGCGGCCCGTTTTTGTTGGGTCGCTTGACTTTCTGCCGTCGGCGGCCATTCTGCTGACATGCTGCAACGCATCGCCCTGCTTCCGAAACGCTTGCTGGCCGCCCGCGGGTGGTTGGGGGTGATTCTGGTGCTGGGCGTGGTGGTCTTGCTGTGGCTCGCCAGTCAGGTGATTTGGACCGGCCTCGCCATTGCCTTGATTACGGGCTTGGTCGTGGCGACCTTCACGCTGGCGAGGCATGACTTGCCTGTCTTAATCGGCCGGGGCGACCCTCGTCCTTGGTTGGTGCGTATCCGTGAACATCACTGGACGCCGATTGCCACGCCGGTTGGCGTCGTCCCTAGGCTGGTGACCTACGCCGGCCTGTTGATCGCGTGGTGGTGGCTGCTCAGCTAGCATCGCCAAGCGGATAAGAATCGCTCGTGGCGCCAGCATGCTAGCCAGGTTTTCTCAAGCGGTAGAATCGGCAAAGTCGATGATCGATTCGGACGCGCTCCCGGTGTGCGCGGATCGTGCTGCGTCACACCAACTCAAACTGCCCGCGAACTCCGATGGCCAGTCAAGACATCACCACGTCACCGCCGGCCGCTAGCGACAACGATCGCTGGCGGGCGATCAACGACCAGATCGCCGATCTGGGCGAGGTCGTCGTGCAGACGATCGAAGAGATTGGTGACATCACCATCTTCGCGTGGCGGACGATCACTTGGCTGCTAGTTCGTTGGCCGAGTCGCGATGTGCTGTTCAGCAGCCTGCACCAAATTGGCGTTCGCAGCTTGCCGGTTGTCGCGCTCACGGGCACGTTCATCGGCATGGTGCTCGCGGTGCAGGCTTACTACCAGTTTCGCAACTTTGGCATGGAAACACGCCTAGGTGCGATGATCAACCTTTCGATGTTCCGCGAGTTGGGCCCCGTGCTCGCCGCCACCATGCTGTCGGGCCGGGTTGGCAGTGCGATCGCCGCCGAGCTTGGCACGATGCGTGTCACCGAGCAGATCGACGCCCTAACAAGCATGGGCGCCAACCCGATTCGCTATCTGGTGACGCCGCGGTTCCTTGCCTGCCTGTTTATGATCCCCTCGCTGACGATCATGGCAATCTTCATGGGCGTTGTCGGCGGCGCGTTTTATTGCATCTACGTGTTCGACGTCGATCCCTACTTCTACTTCAACAACGCCCAGCAGGCTGCTGGCGCTTGGGATCTGTTTTACGGCGTCTTTAAGAGCATCTTCTTCGGCGCGGCGATCGCCATCATCAGTTGTTACCGCGGCTTCCACTGTGCCCCGGGCGCCGAAGGTGTCGGACGGGCGTCCACCGTTGCGTTTGTGCAATCGTTTGTCGTGATCTTGGTGCTCGACTTGGGGCTGAGCATCGTCTTAGACCGCGTTTACTTCTTCATTTGGCCGGGGGGCTGATCATGATGGTTGATTCTCCCCACGACGCAAAAGAGGTGCCGGCGCCCTTGCAAGCAGAGCCCGCGGACTGCTTGATTGCTGCTCGCCGCGTGGCGGTTGACTTCGGCGAGCAATCCGTCCTACGCGACATCACGATCGAGACGCCTCGCGGCCAGACGCTCGCCATCATCGGCGAAAGTGGTTGCGGCAAGACGGTGCTGCTCAAAACACTGATCGGTTTGATCATGCCCACGGCGGGCCGCGTTGAGTTCGACGGCATGCCTCTCGACCGCATGGACGAACGCGAACTGACAAAGCTGCGAACGCGTTTCGGCTTCGTCTTTCAGCAGGCCGCCCTGTTTGACAGCATGACGGTTGCCGACAACGTGGCGTTTCCCTTGCGAGAGCATCGCCGTATCGAGCGTGCCGAGGCCTATGAGATCGTCGTGCAGCGACTCGCCGAAGTTGGCTTACCCGCGTCGGTGATGATCAAAAAACCTGCCGAACTATCGGGCGGGATGCGAAAACGCGTCGGCCTCGCGCGGGCGCTGGTCATGGAGCCCGAACTTCTGCTCTACGACGAACCGACGACGGGACTCGATCCCATCATGAGCGCCGTAATCAACGAACTGATCATTGGCACGCGCGAGCAGCATCAAGTCACCAGCATCATGGTTACTCACGACATGCGGAGTGCTCTGAGAGTAGCCGATCGGATCATCATGCTTCATCCGACCGCGCGATTAGACGAGGGCGAATCGCAAATCTTGTTTGACGGCACGCCGTCAGAGGTACAGGCGTCGACCGATAAGCGGGTGGCCCAGTTTGTTCGCGGTGAAGCGGGCGAACGACTTAGCGAAATTGGCGGGCGTTAGCCGGCCAACACGTAAGGAATTGTCATGGAAGACCGGAATGTCAAATGGCGTGTAGGCGTGATTGCCGTGGTCACGTTCGTCACCGCTGCATTGCTGATCGCCGCCAGTACAAGTTTCGATCTACCGTTCGGCGTCGGTCAGTACACGGTGCAGATCTTCGCGGATCGGGCGCCGGGCGTCGGCCGCAACACACCCGTCCGCCGCGATGGCGTGCTGATCGGTCGGGTCGATTTCACCGAACCAACCGAAGGTGGCCGGCTGATCACGGTGCATCTGAACCAGGGCGAACCGGTGTTCACCAGCGACCGTGCACAGATTCGTCCCTCGTCGCTGTTTGGCGACGCCGTGATTGAGTTCACGCAAACCGACCAGCCGGGCCAAGTGATCGAGCCTGGCGCCGTGGTCGAAGCCGAAGCCCTGCGGGATCCGATCGACGTCATTACGAATCTGGATGTGAACAGCTCGGTAGACTCGCTCGGCCGAGCCGGCGAGGCAGTGGCGGAGCTGGCGACTCGGATCAATCGCATCATTGGCGACGAAGCCGACGGGCAGCGGCTTGGCGAACTGCTCGACAAGGGCATTGTCGCCATGGACGAGTTCAACCTGACGATGCAGCAGGTTTCGGGCGTCGCCGCGGACATCGATGCCATCATCGGCGACGAACAAACCCAAGAAGAACTTCGCCGAGCACTCGCCCGGGCGCCCAATTTGGTGGATGACCTCATGGCGGTGATTGACCAAACCTCAAGCACCATCGAAACGCTCGATGGCGCCATCGTTAGCGCGAAGGTCAACCTCGACAACATCCAAGGCCTTACCGAACCACTCGGCGAACAAGGCCCCGAGCTAGCACAGTCCGTCATCACTTCGCTAGAGAACCTGGAACTTGCCCTGGCGGATATTTCGCGGCTCGCCAACTCGCTTAGCGATAGCGAGGGCACGGTCGGCAAGCTGGTGAACGACGCGGAACTATACGCAAACGTCAATACCACGGTGTACAACGCCAACTTGGTAATCGCACGCATCAACGAACTTGCCAAACAACTGCGGCCGATCTTGAACGACGCCCGCGTCTTTACCGACAAGATTTCGCGGGAACCAAGTCGCTTGGTCCGCGGCGCCGGTTCGATGGCAAAGTAGGCGGCCGATCGTTCTTTAGAAACCGGTAGCAGGCAGTGCGGGCGGCGGGCTAGGAATCGGCTGACCGACGATCGGTTGTCCTACCAAAGGTTGCCCGGGTACTGGTTGCCCGGGCACTGGCTGCCCGAGAAAGGGTTGTCCAGCCGCAGGTGGTGGCTGCGTGACCGTCGGGCCGACGACCGGTGGGCTGAATGTCAGTGGCGCCGTGGGCGACGATGCCGGCAGTGGCGAGACAACCGGCGGCGGGCCAACGGGCTGCGGAAGCCCTGCCGGTATCACAGCAGGTGGCGCCTGTGCCTGCACGCGAAGCTGTTGTCCGCGGCCGATTAGCTCGTCGGTCGGCACCAACCGCTGCGGCGACAGATTGAACGCCACCGCGCGATTGTCGCGGATCTTTAGCGGCACCAAGTTTTCGCTGATGAAATCGATGCCCGGCGTTTCGTACCAGGGCGTCGGAATCGGCTGGTTGACGGT
>JBCDCL010000070.1:0-9775 GCA_039182175.1 Planctomycetota bacterium | reverse complement strand
GTCCTTCTCCTGCCCCTTCTCCTTCATCCTTCTCTTGCTCCGTCCACTTCTCCTTCTCCTTCATCCTTCATCCTTCATCCTTCATCCTTCATCCTTCTCCCTTCACCCTTCACCCTTCTCTGCTGCCCTTCCTTCTTCTCTGGTGCAGGCTCGTGGTAAACTGCTTGCTCGAACGAACTTTGCTAGCAACCCAGGTCTGATATGAACGCTGACGCCAAGAAGTTTTTCCAAGCGATTCTCGAAACCCCCAGCCCTTCCGGTTACGAGCAGCCGGTGCAAGCGCTCGTCCGCGACTATGCCAAGGGCTATGCCGACAAGGTGACGACCGACCTGCACGGCAACGTAATCGCTTGCTGCAATCCTGGCGCCCCGCTGCGAGTGATGCTCGCCGGCCATGCCGACCAGATTGGCCTCTTGGTGACCAACATTGACGAGAACGGCTTCATCTACACCAACACCATCGGCGGCTGGGACCCCCAGCAACTGATCGGCCAGCGGATGACCATCCACACCGCGGGGGGGCCGATCCCGGCCGTGATCTCTCGCAAGGCGATTCACCTGCTTACGCCCGAAGAACGCAAGCAAGTGGTCAAGCACAAAGAGATGTGGCTCGACATCGGCGCCAAGTCGCAGCAAGAAGCAGCCGAGATGATCACCATTGGCGATCCGGTTACGCTCGCACTCGGTTACCAAGAGATGCGTAATAACCTAGCCAATTCGCCGGGCATGGACGACAAGACGGGCCTGTGGGTTTGCCAAGAAGCGGCCCGCCGAGCGGTTGAGAAAGGGGGGCTGAACGTGTCGGTTTACGCCGTCGCCACCGTGCAGGAGGAGATCGGCCTTCGCGGCGCCACCACCAGTGCCCATGGCGTCGACCCTCACGTGGGCATCGCCGTTGACGTCACGCACGCCACCGACTGCCCTAGCATCGACAAAAACCAAGAGGGCGATATCAAACTTGGTGGCGGGCCGGTTGTCTATCGCGGCCCGAATATGAACCCGGTGGTGGTCGACCGTTTGCGTGCCGCCAGCGAAACGAGCGATATCGCCATCCAGTGGGGCGCCATCGGCCGTGGCACCGGCACCGACGCCAACGCCATGCAAATTGCCCGCGCCGGCGTCGCCACCGGTTTGGTCAGCGTCCCCAACCGCTACATGCACAGCGCGGTAGAAATGATCAGCCTCGACGACATCGATCGCGCCGCCGACCTCCTGGCGGAGTTCGTCTTAAGCATCGAGCCAGACGCCGACTTCACGCCACGTTAAGGCACTCAAACTGGCGGAAGCGTCCAGCGTTGTGCGTCTGGCACGCCGCACGCTACGCGTGGAAGCGAGCGTCGCGGACTTCTCGCCGTGCCACTGGCGCCGGATATGCATGCGTGGTACGACTTCGACACTCGTCGACCGTCTCCCCATGCATCCCCGTAGCGAGCCGCTAAGTGTTTTCGTATGACGTCAAGAATCTCAAGGGCGACCTTAGCGGCGGGGTCGTCGCTGGCATTATTGCGTTGCCACTGGCGCTCGCTTTCGGCGTGCAATCGGGACTCGGAGCCGAGGCGGGGCTCTACGGCGCCATCGCCGTTGGCATCTTCGCCGCGGCGTTTGGCGGCACGCCAACGCAGGCTTCCGGACCGACCGGCCCGATGACCGTCGTCGCCGCTTCGATTGTCGTTTACGCCACGAAGATCTCTGGCAGCGTTGAAGCCGGCCTGGGGCTCGTCTTGCTCGCGTTTCTCACCGGCGGTGTGTTGCAAATCGGCTTGGGTTTGCTCGGCGTGGGGAAATACATCCGCTACTTCCCTTACCCGGTGGTCTCCGGATTCATGAGTGGCGTCGGGCTGATCATTATCGTCCTACAGCTTTGGCCACTGCTGGGAAGTAGCTCGCCCAAGTCAACGATCGAGGTCTTCACGCGGATCAGCGAACCACTGCAAGCAATCAACTGGTCGGCCGTGATGCTTGGCGTGCTGACGCTCGCGGTGAACTATCTGTTTCCGATGGTCACCAAAAAAGTCCCCTCGGTGCTCGTTGCGTTGCTGACGGGGGTGGGCGTCTCACTCGCATTCGGCCTGGACGTGCCAACCATTGGCGATATCCCCACTGGCCTGCCCGCGTTGCAAGTCGGCGAAATGTTCTCCGTGTCGCCCGACCATTTGGCGTTCATCCTGCAGTCGGGCGTCACGCTCGCGCTGCTTGGGTCGATCGACTCCCTACTGACCGCGGTAATTGCCGACAACCTGACCAAAGACCGGCACCACAGCAAACGGGAACTCATTGGCCAAGGCATTGGCAACATCATTGCTGCTTGCTTTGGTGGGCTGCCTGGCGCCGGCGCTACCAAGGGAACCGTCGTCGCGATCAAAGCGGGCGCCAAGACCCGGCTGGCTGGCATTACGCATGGCGTGCTGCAGCTCATCGTCCTGCTCGGCGCCGGCGCCCTCGCGTCGTACATCCCGCTAAGCGTGCTGGCGGGGCTGCTAATCTCGGTCGGCCTGGCGATCATCGACTACAAAGGAATCAAGCACCTGAGGATTGTCCCCCGGGCAGACGCCTTTGTGATGATCGTCGTTATGGTGTGGACGGTCTTTGGCAACCTGATCAACGCCGTTGCCGCCGGTATTGCCCTGGCCTGCGTCTTGTTTATGAAACAAGCGGGCGACCTCGCCGCCGCCGGCACCACGGTAACGCCGCTCGACCCCGAGCCCGTCTGGGACGACGAGCCGACGTCGGTCACCGCCGCCCGCAACGTCCACATCAAGCATCTCTACGGCCCGCTATTCTTTGGCTTTGTCTCCGGCTTCCGCTCGCTCCTCGACGAACTTCCAACCGGCGTCGGGACGGTCGTCATCCGTATGAACCGGGTTCCCTACATCGACCAGTCGGGCCTCTACGCTTTGGAAGACGTCATTCTGCGGCTCACGCAAGACGGCAAACAAGTCGCCCTCACCGGCCTGCACGACCAACCCGCCGACATGCTCCGCGACATCGGCCTCGTCCCCAACCTCGTGCCAACCGACCGAGTCTTCGACGACTTCACCGAGTTCGAGCAGTGGCTTAAGACAGCGCCGGGCGACGGCAAAAAAGAGGGTGACGAGGCGGGTAGCGAAGGCCGTTGACCACGTGGCGGAGCTGGCGGTCGATGGATCCAGGGAGGAGGCTACGCGTGCAGCGTTTCCATCGTTCCACTTGGTGAAGCACGCACGCCTGAACCAATCGAACGTTGCATTGCTCCGCAAAGCATCGCATAGCCGGCGGGACCGACTTTGCTAGTTGGGCTTTACCCACCTTGCCCTTGCAGGCCGTCAGCGGTTACGCGTGAAAAACCATACGCTCCGCTCTTCGTCGCCGTGCCCGGCCGAGCGACCCTCTTCGGGATCCTTGCCGGTATGACGCGTGCCACCTGTGCGATATGGGCGCGTGCTACAGCGGATTCAGGGGTATCGTTTGCTTGCATCTGTATTACGACTCCAGGCCCCCAATTCACCGCTTGACGCCATATGGTTTCGCCATCGAGTTGGAACTCGCAGCTCCATAGATGCGGTGTGAAGGTTCGTATGTAGGGTTCCTTGCCATAAAGATGCCACTCGCCCTGTTCGTAGACTTCTATTTCCTGCGCAGGCTGCGGCGTGGCGGTCACTACCATCATCAACTGCGGGTTTTGGTTATCGGCAAGACGGTAGCCAGCCGTGCGCAAGCGTTCCGAGGCGATGGCCATAACTTCTGCCCGGTCGGCATGCGTGTTGGGAACGTTTACTCGTAAACCAATCTCGTCACCCGATTGCGCAACCACAAGCGAAGCATCGTTTTGTAGCCGATCCAAGTATTGCAGGGCTTCTGGATGTGGAATGCTCGTTGCGATCATTTTGTCGGGACCAAATCCGACATTTCCATCGATACACCAGAGCTTGCCATTGTCGTATGCCATTCCATACGCTCCGCCGCCGTACTCCCAAAGCAAGACACTATGCCGCATGTTGAACAGGGACTTGCCGTCAAGCAGCAGATTGCTGCCCACCCAGTCGATGCGCTTGACGCGTCCGATGGCAGGGTGCCACAACTCACGATCAATTTCCCCGCTCCTCAAGTCCCAAGTCCGCAGTTCTCCGCGACGCGCGGCCGCGAGCGTGCGACCATCGTCGCTAAACTTCAGCGCGTCGTAGTCATCACCAGTTACATTGATTTGCCTGGTCACCTGACCTTTCGAAACATCGAGCAGGGAGATCTTCCCGTCGGTCACGACCGCTACTGCTTTGCCGTCGCGTCTGATCCAAGCTGTCGACGTCCCGACATGCTTGGTCACGAAATCGACCTCAGCGATAGCCTTCTGTTTCGTAAGCCGCCAAATCGTCCAAAGACGGCCGATTGCTGATTTTGTCAGAACACGCGCACCGGATAGGAACCATGCGGCCTCGACTTCCGCCGAGCGCAGTTTGCTGCCGTCAATTGCCGCCTCTCGATATGGCGACCACTCGAGAATGGGCGTGATCTTGTCCACCTCGATCCGAGAGATGCTCAGCCGCCTTGTGCTCAGGAAGGGGCCTTTTTTCGTGCCGACCATGACCAGCCCGCGATCTGGCTCGATATCGAAAACATGCTGGCTGGCTGGCAAAGTGATCCTCGCAGGGAGTTCGCTTTGGGTGGCGTCGAAGGGCAAGAGCTGCTGCTTCGCGTTGCTCAGCTTCTCCGCGTTCCAAAGAGCCAGCCCCTGCACGCCGTTGGCTGCCGCCTCCAGCCGCGAAAGCACTTCCACGCTATTCAGGTCAGTGTCGCCCTTAGTGATCGCAATCGCCTTGGCCGCTGCCGAGAAATTATCTGGCATGATCGGCGCTGCTGGTGGTGGCGGGCTCGGCTGAACATCCGCCAGCTGAATCAAGCGGACACCGCTCCGATCGACGGCCAGCTCCCTAATGATGACGGGGAGGGGAGCACTCGGGCTTGAGCCTTCTGGTTGCTTCGAAAGGCTGTTGAGATAGTCGCGGTCTGCCTGGCTAAATTTGGCGAGGGGCACCGTTACGATCGATCCGTCTTTCTTCTGAATCTTTACCGCATCGCCGGTGTGCGAGACGTAGGTTGCTTCGACTTCAAACCGCCCCGACTTATCTTTCCACACCCGTGTTTTCCTTGCCGGGCCCGGCAACTTTCGCGATGCACGAAGAAACTCGCTCGGCGCGATAATCCGAAGAGAATCGAGACTCGTTACGGCACGCTGCATCGCCCGGTCCGACAAATATTTTGCAATTGCCTCCATATCGGTAAGCTCAACGATGTTTCCAAAAAACGAGTCGCTTTTCTTCACGACAGCCTGATACAGTTTGCCGCCGATCTCGACTTCCACGGCGTCGCCGATCTTAAATTCCGGCTCATCATCGGCGCCAAAGCCCATACCGCCGAACCGAGACATTCCCGATGGGAGACGGGGGAACCTCCTGCCCCTCTCTAGTCCAGTGCGTCCGGTCTGGCCAGCAAGCCCGTAGAGGAGCTCTTCCCGACCTGCTTGCCGGGCTCGCTCGACCAGATTTTCCATGGTCAGTTCGCCACGTTTGATGCGAATTTTCACGTAGCGGCGCGAGCGATTCTTCTCCAGAATCCTTGCGTAGTCGATTGCGTCGCAGAAGGCGTCAAAATCGTCGACCGGACGAAGCCTGATTCGATTAGAGATCGCCTCGGTCCTCATAATCTTGCTCGGCGAGACGATCTTAATCAGCGCAATCGCCATCTCGCGAGGCTCCGGACCGGTGTTCAACGCTTCGTCGGCCTGTAACCCAATGTTTGCCATCTCGAGAGACGTATCTGCCCCCAGGGCCGATAGCACGGCCTTGGCTATTTTCGCACGGCTTGGTCCCGCAGGCTTCTCTGTCTGAGAGAGGACAATCTCTACCGTCACCGATTGGTTGGCTTGCCCGTAGCCAACCGAAGTCACAAGCAACAGACTTGCGACCGTCCACCTCACCAAGCGGGCGCCCTGAGTTCTTGCCTCGGTCCTCGGGAAATTCATAGACAGGCTCTGGCAGCAGGCGAAGAACGATTGAATACGGGTCACAAAACTACCGCCATTATCCGTAGCTTCTCGTACGGTGCAAATCGGAGGCGTTCCCGGGACATGAAATAAGGCCGCCGACCCGCAGCTTGGCCTAATGACGCACTTTTCTAAATAGCTTTGAGAAAATCTTGGAACGATGCGTTTTGCTATGGCGAAGTGACCAGCCGCGACGCCATTGACCGCGGCCCTGCCCTTCTGACAGAAACGCTAGTCCGATCGCCCTAGCACTAAGTTTGAACGCACTCGGTCTGAGGCCCAAGCCGTTTCGACCGCTGCCGCGAAAGCTATGCTATATCTGTTGGCCCACTCTAGCTGGTGGGCGCCATAAGCATCGTCTGGGCCTGCCGAATGAGAAGATTTCGTCGCGGATCGCTATTTGGAAAATACCGCATCGAGAAACGGCTTGGGGAGGGTGCATTCGCAACGGTTTACCAAGCACTCGATACGTTGGAGGGCCTGCGGGTTGCGTTGAAGGTCCCACATGCCGAGGTGCTCGATCCGGAGACCGAGGCCGCTGTGCTGCACGAGGTTCGTCTAGCGGCCCGGCTTCGTCACCCGCGGCTGCTGCCGCTCAAGGCTGCGGACCGGATCGACGGGCGAATCGTTCTCGTTTACCCGCTTGGCGAGCGAACGCTCGAAGACCGTCTACGATTGCGGCTAGGGTTCGCAAAAGCGCTCAGCTACTTCGAGGCGCTTCTCGAAGGAGTGGCGGCCGTGCACGAGCACCGAGTCATCCATTGCGACATCAAGCCGGAAAACCTGATCTTCGTCGAGGGCGAGCTATTACTCGCCGACTTCGGGATCGCCAAGATAGCGACGCGAACCATTCGTGCCTCGGGCTCTGGCACGGTAGGCTACTGCGCACCGGAGCAAGCGATGGGCAAGCCGTCGTTCCGCTCCGATGTGTTCTCCACAGGCCTAGTTGGATACCGCATGATGGCGGGCGCGTTGCCCGAGTGGCCATTCGACTGGCCGCCTCCGGGGATCAAGCGGCTAAGGACGCACGCCAGCCAAGGACTCGTCGATCTGCTTAAGCGTTCCATCGAACTCGACCCCAAGAAGCGATTCGCCAGCGGCCCCGCGATGCTCCGTGCATTTGAGCGGATCCGAGTGAAAGAACGACGGAGAAAGTGAGAGCGCACGAGAAAGGCATTAGCGATGCATTCGATCAACCATGGACGCAGGGTTCGCTGGCCCCATGATTAACATGAGTTCGACAAACACTTGACGCCGTGGATATGCCAAACGGAAAAGAGAAAACTAAAGATTAAGCGCCCGTGGTTCTGCACCTGATAGGACTGCAGGTGCCGCGGGGGAGACGTGACGACACGTGAGCACACCCGATCAACAGCACGAATTCTGCATTGACTCGGACATGCAGCAACCCAGCCAGTCGCAACTGCTGCGTGGCGCCGTTGTTGTCTCAACGCGTTGCCCTGAAAAGCCAACCGCCAACGAAGACACCGCAGCCATCATCGCACACTCGGGCGGCGGTCTGCTTTTGGTGGTGGCAGACGGCATGGGCGGAGCGTCGGCCGGCGACCGAGCCGCCAAGATCACGGTCGAGACCCTCAGCGAAGCCGTCGCCAAGCTGCCGCCCGACAACAACCTGCGATCTGCCGTTCTTGATGGAATCGAAGAGGCCAACCGTCGGGTGCTCGACCTCAAGCTCGGCGCCGGCTGCACCCTTGCTGTCGTCGAGCTTCAAGAGAATGTCGCGCGTCCCTACCACGTTGGTGACACGGCGATCGCCATCTTCGGGCAGCGTGGTAAGCTCAAGCTTGCGACCGCCTCCCACTCACCCGTCGGCATGGCGGTCGAAGCAGGCATGCTGAACGACGAGGAAGCGATGCACCACGAAGACCGGCACCTCGTTACCAACGCGGTCGGGCTGCAAGAGATGCGGATCGAGATCGGCCCGCCAATCCGGCTCTCACCGCTCGATACCCTGGTAATCGCTTCGGACGGCCTGTTCGACAACCTGCATCTCTGCGAGATCGTCGACACGCTACGAACGGGCCGCCTGCTTGACTCGGTCGGGCAGATGGCGACGCTTGCCATGCAGCGGATGGTCGATCCCCACCCTGGCGAGCCGAGCAAGCCCGACGATCTCACGGCAATCGCCTACCGCCCGTCTGCACAGTAGCCGCGACAGCTTTCGCTCGCTCTTCGACGAGTTACCAACCGGCGTTGGGACGGTCGTCATCTGCATGAACCGGGTTCCGTACATCGACCAGTCGGGCCTCTATGCCTTGGAAGACGTCATCCTGCGTCTCACGCAAGACGGCAAACAAGTCGCCCTCACCGGCCTGCACGACCAACCTGCCGACATGCTCCGCGACATCGGCCTCGTCCCCAACTTGGCGCCAACCGACCGAGTCTTCGACGACTTCACCGAGTTCGAGCAGTGGCTAAAGACATCGCCGGGCGAACGCAACGGAGGCGACGAGCCGGATAAAGGAATCGAATAGCCACGGTCCGGATCATGATGCCGCGTACAGCGCTCGCGTTCCCCGGCTCGAAGGAGCGGTGGGCCAGACCGCCGCGAGTTGCGTCCGAGATTCGCTACTAATTTCACCAAATTATCGTCCGTTCCGTTATCCTAGGCCTCGCATACTTACACTTCTTCGTGAGATGGCGACATCCTTATGGCCACGAATGACAACAATGCATCACCTGACAGCCTAGAGAATGACGTGCGCCGATGGGACACGGTGACGTCTCAGATTAATGCGGACCGGCCCATCGATACGTTGGACGAAGACCTGCTGGAGCGTGGTACGTTCTGTTCCTCACTCGCCAAAGCGATTAGGGGGTGGAAGGGCGAAGAGAGTCTCGTCATCGGCTTATACGGACCATGGGGCAGCGGTAAATCGTCGGTCAAAAATATCGTTGTCTCGCTGTTGCAACAGAGTGAGCCAAAAGTTCCTGTCGTTGAATTCAACCCTTGGTCATGGTCGGGCGAAGACCGCTTAGTCTCTGCGTTCTTTGAGGAACTTGGAGCGGCCCTTCCTGCACTCGACTATGGAGGCGACCATGAGGCACTCAGCAAGAAGTGGAAAGCGTACGCTGCCCGTATGACTCTGGGCGGAACATCCCTCGGACATCTGAAGACAGCATCCGAGGTGGCTGGAATACCTTGGGTGCCAATGATTCTCGGCACACTATCTGCGGCGGCCGATTCGGGGTCGAAGCTTGCCGAGCAGGCCGCGAAAGCACACGAGGTCACCGACGACACTCCTGCCCAGAAGCTCAAAGAACAGCTATCAGTCGAACTGAAGAAGTTGAAGTCTCCTGTCCTTGTAGTCATGGATGACATCGACCGGCTAACGACGGAGGAAATTCGGCTTCTATTTCGTATTGTGAAAGCGAATGCCGATTTCCCCAACCTCGTGTTCGTCATGCTCTACGACCGAGCGATTGTGGAGCAGTCACTGGAAGGGCACGTAGGCAGCAGCGGTCGGGACTACATGGCCAAGATTGTCCAGGCGGGCTTTGATGTTGCCCGTCCCGACCAAGAATGCCTCGACAGTGTGCTCTTTCGCGGGCTGAATACGATTATCGATTCAGACTCGACAAGGATGAAATTCAATTCAGACCGCTGGCAGCAGGTCTATCGGGACGGGCTGCGACCGTTCTTCGCAACGCTACGCGATGTTCGGAGATTCCTGTCGAGCTTCGCGTTTCATGTTGGACTCTTCTTCAAAGAGAATCAGCTAGAAGTCAATATCATTG
>JBCDCL010000069.1:0-9941 GCA_039182175.1 Planctomycetota bacterium | reverse complement strand
GGCGCCAGCGATCGAGTTCGCCACGTCGATCGCTTCCCGCAGGGTGAAGTTCCCCTTGGAGTAGTCGCCGTCGTCGAGGTCGCTCGTCGAATCGACCACCAGCGAGTCGTGAGCAACGAAATTCGTAATCGTGAGGTTGTCGCTGAGGACATTTGATGGAAATTGAGAGCTGAAAAAAACCCCACCAATCTGGAATCCCAACGGCTGATCTTTCTCGGCAATGAACGTCGCAGACCCGCTAACACTAAAAGAGGATGCAAAAGGGGTGTTCTCGACGTTGACAGCACTGGCGCCGAGCGTTGTCAGGATGCCGGACCTAGAGCCGAGGGAGTTCTGACCCGCGTAGGCATAGTCGAAACTGACACTGCCAGTCTCGGGGGAGCTGGGCAGCGTGAAGTCAACGAAGTACGTGCCAGAAGAGAGGGGAATAGTAACGGCGGACGAAAAAGTGGCCGTGTCAGAGCTCCCAGAGCTAGGGGTTATCGAGGTCCCCGCCGTGGTGCTGGCGCTCCAGTTCTGCAACTCGTAGTCGCCGTTGAATCCCATGACGGCGAGCATCCGCCGGTCTTCGAGCTGCTCGGCGTGCAGGCGGCGGGCGTAAGAAGACTTCAAGAATGAATGCGTCGATGTGGAACGAGCACTGCGCAACGATGATCGGCGAAACATGACGCAAAACCCCCCAAGAAAAGCCCTCTCCGGCAGCCAGACGCAAACCGTCTAAGGGCCTCCGGAAGGCGTAAGTGTAGCCAGACTGACAGTGAGATGGGGGAAAAACCCGGATTGCGGTAGACCGCAATACGTCCGCCTCCTAGCCGCCGTTCAAGACAAACCTGCCGGGAGTTTAATTCAACTGTTAGAGGCGGCGTCGGTTGCATCGACTCCGCTCAGATACCTGTCTTGCTACGACGCGTCGGCTGGTGCAACCTCGGAGCCACCCGCCAGCCTGTCTTGCGACCTCCATGATGCACTGGTAGCCGCCGTCACGCACCGAAGTACACGAAGTCCGCGTGTTCTTTCGGTCGGTGTATCGCTTCGTAGCACTCTTCGGTTTCGCGCCATCGCGGTATCAGATCTTCGTTGCCATGCCCGCGAGCGTACTGACGCTCAAGGCATACCTTCTTCGGCGTTTGCACCCAAACGCGGAAATCGTAGAGGCCGCGCAGCTCTCTCCGGGTGCTTCCGACCCCCTCGACGATCACGAGAGCGTCGGAGTCGACGCGATGGCTTTCGGCGAGTCGGCCACTCTCCCAGTCGTAACGCTGGTAGACGGCCGCTCGCTGACTCTGGAGCGGCGACAAGACTTGATCCCTGAGGCGCTCCCAATCGAAGCTCTGATCGCACGCTTCTTCGGGCGTAAGCTTGCGGCGCTCCGCGTCATCCATGACGCGGTAGAAGTCGTCCATGTGGACGACGACCGCGTCGCCAAGCCGACGCCGCAATTGTTCGGCAAGCGTGCTCTTGCCTGCCCCGCCGGGGCCATCGATGCCAACCAACCGGACTGGACTGTCCAGGGCCGCGATTCGAGTCGCAAGGTCGTCGATCACTGCGTGATCCCCCGGAACGGGAGCAGCGTGGCGTGTCAAAACCATACCTCCAAGGCTGGCTGTGTTTCCGCAGAGGTGTGACCGGGTCGGAGACACCGCGGCGCCAACGCGGCGACCGGCTGTTCGCGAAGTCGATGCACCCGACCGGAGTTCGGGTCGGTAAAACCGCTCGTAGTGTTGGGTACTCCGTGAATCTACTTACCTACGTGCCGGCGATCCATGCCGATGGAGATAGGGAGCGAGTGCCATTTCAGCGAAACAGATGGAGACCGGATTATTCTGATGGGATCACGCTTATGGAAACTGGCTGGGGCGCCACAGCAGAGCGGGCAGTGACTTGACCTGGAGTCTTAAAGCGCTGTTGTGTACTCGGCTTCTCTGTCTATATGTCAGTTTTTTACTTCGCCCATTTCGCCTTCAAGCCGTTGTCTTGCTATCCTGCTCCAGTATGCCTGAAGTCACGCGAATCCTGTCGCTATCAACGCCGGTGACGAGGCGGCGTCCGAACGGCTCTTGTCGGTGCTTTATGACGAGCTGCGTAAACTTGCGCACCAGATGTTGGCTCAAGAACGCCCTGGGCACACGCTGCAAGGTACCGCTTTGGTGCACGAAGCCTATCTGCGGTTGGTCGGCTGGGACAACTAGCAGCAGTGGGATGGTCGCGGCCACTTTTTTGCGGCGGCTGCCGAGGCGATGCGACGCATCCTGATCGAGAACGCACGGCGGAAGGGCCGCGAGAAATACGGAGGCAGCCACAGGCGAATTGAATTTGACGACGTCCTGATGGCTGCCTCGAAAGAGGCCAAACAGGTATTCGCCATCGATGAAGCCATCGACAAACTATCGCAAACGAGGCCGGAGAAGGCCCAACTCGTCAAACTTCGCTTATTTGCGGGGCCAATTATCGACGAATCGGCCCAAGCCCTGGGGATTTCCCGTGCGACTGCAAAACGCATGTTCAAATGGGCCACCAGTGAGCAGCATCCGCCGGAGACTGCCTACCGTTCGCTGGCTCTCGTTGAGGGCCTTCGACGGGACTGACCTGCCCCCACAGTTGGTACCATTTCAGAACAGAGTTTCCTATTCACTTGTGCCAGCCACTTCACGTCGCGGAGGCGTAGCCGTAGCGGAGTAAAGTGGCTGGGTCGTCTCGGGGGCCGGGCTCGGATTGCCGATCTACCGTCGCCGGCATCGGCGGGTGGCGAGGCGCCTGCAAGGCTCCCGCAGGGACTGCGTATCCTCGTTGCCGAAGATACCGACGTAAATCAGTTGCTTTTGCAAACGATCTTAGAGCGCCAGGGGTGCCAGGTGACGGTCGTGCCGAGTGGCGAAGCGGCGATCGAGATTTATGAGCAGCAGCAATTCGATGTCGTGCTGCTCGATTTTGAACTGCCAGGGATCAACGGTCGCGCGACGGCAGACGCCCTGCGGCGCGTTGACGCTAAGCGAAATAAGCCGGCTCCGCCGATGGTCTGCGTCACTGCCCACGCCGGCCCAACTGCCGAGGCAGTCGACGAAGGTTTTGACGGCCGGCTGACAAAGCCGTTCCGACAAGCAGAGTTGATTGAATCGCTTGCCAATCTCGCCAACTCGCCGGCATCCTCAACTCTTGGCCGAGCCAGTGAGAGCGGTCCAGAACTCTACAAATCAACGCTCCGCGACGAGCTGACGGAAGCCTTTCTCGCCGTTGCAGACGACCAACTACGTCAACTACGCTACGCCATCGAACAGGGCGATCACGACGAAGCTCGCGTGTTTACCCATCGGTCTCGCGGACAAGTCGCTTACTTCGAGATGCCATCACTCGAAGCAAAACTGCAACACTTCGAACATTCGTGCTCACAATCAGAAAATCCTTCGATCCGAGCAGAGGCGGCTACGCTCTTGACAATGCTGGAAGAAGCGATCAGTAGCATCCGAGAGCCAGGTAGCCAGCCCTGCCAGGACGTGCAATCGACTTCGTTTGCTTGAGCAAGGCGGTCCCGAATGCAGCCAAGCTCACACCGAAGCAATTCGCGGCGTTGCCTGATTAGAAGTTTTGCTCCCACTGCAGGTAGGTGAAGTTGGCGTCGCTGTCGAGGATGGGGAACATTCCATCGTCGAGTTTGTCACCCGCCCAGACGTTCGAGTATCCCAGGAGGATATTCGACCGCACGTTGATCTGGTAGCGAATGATGATGTCCAGTTCGTGTACAAACTCGTCGTCTACGGTGTTCTGTAGCGGAGCCGTATTGGTCGCCACACCAGGAACGATGTCGGCCGATTCGGCGGCGCCGAGGTAGTAGTACCAGAGCAGCAGCTTCCACTTTTGGGCGGGCTGCATCGTCATCAGGACGTTGGGCGAACTGATGTTGGCACGCTGGGCGAAGTCGGCGAAGCCCAGGTACTTGTGAGCCAGCGGGAAGAGCTGGTTGAATCGGCCAAAGCCGCCACTCTCGTCGTCGCCCGACGCGTAGTCATAGTAGAACCACATGGTCGGGCTCCAATCGTGGTCGAACTTTCTGCCCACTCCGCCCGTGACGTAGCCTGCATTGTGGTCGACGCCGAGCCCACTCTGCCGACCAAACTGCACGCCTCCTTCGAGTTCGTAAAGCCACTTCGCCCCGCCACCTTGCGCGCGGCCGCCAATCGTGTGCAACGAGAAGTCACTGGTGATGGGCGCCAACGCACGCGTGTCGTCAAAGCCAATGTAGAACAGGTCGAGCGTCGGAATGTACTTGCCACCCGTTTTGGTTGCATAGACGCCATACAAGCGGCGGTTGTAGTCCCCTTCATCAAATTCATCGGGGTCAACCGGCGTGAAGACCGTCCAGAATGTATCAATCGCCCAGTCGTCTTTCTTGTAAAGGAACTTGATGCCTTCAAAGCGTTGCCGCGTGTTGGCCCAGTCCAGAGGCGACAGCAATCGCTGTGCTCCGTAAAGGTGCTCTTGGCGGCCGATGCGAAAAATGAGCGAGTCCGTCAAGTTGACGTCAGCAAAGACGTTGAGCAGGTCGCCATAGTTGCGATCGATGATCCGCGGCAGGAAGGTGTCGCCATCGTCAAGGTTCTCGGCAAAGATGCCTTCGACGTACAGTCGTGCGACATCCTTGTAGCGATAGTCCGTGTAGAGCCGGAGTCGCGAAAGGAGGAAGTCTTCATTCGTACCCTGAAAACCGACGCCCGGACCACCACCACCAACGACGCCCTCGGTGCTGAAGCCCATGCTCTCTTCGTTGTGATAGCGGAGCCGTAGTTGGCCGCCGATACTGAGCTGGCCATTCTTGCCAATCGGATTTAGCTTCAGGCAGTCGCCCAAGCAACGGCCCGAGTAGCCCGGGTCGTTCAGGTAGCTGAAGTCGTTGTTGAAGAACAGAATCTTGTGGCTTGTCAGACAGGGGTTGGGCGCCGCGGCTTTCTTCTTGGCCTGGCAGGCAGCACAGTTGCACGCACATGCATCGCCGCACCCGGCGCCGCATTCGTCGCAGCAACCGAGCGGGTCACCGCACGAGTCACCGCCGCAGTCCAGTAGGTAGGCGACATTCTCAAACTCGATGCCATCCGACACCGGGTGACTAGCAAAGCTGTCCGGTTGTCCAAGGTATTCGCTTGCAGCAGCGGCGCCGCCGGTGAGCAGGACGAGGGCTACTAAGACGGGAGTGATTCCTTGCATCGCCGCTGGCCTCACATCGGTAGGGATATTTCGCTGGCCTGATTTCGCGCACTAACGCTCACGTGTTTGCGAGATCAAAGCCACTCGCCCCGAAGTCCGACAACAGAAGCCATCACTTCAGAAACACGACAAACCGCATCGCCGGCAGAGTTTGTAAACTGCCGCGGGGAACTCCGTACCCGGACATTCCTTGCTAACGTCTTCGTCGTAGAACCGGTCTGTTCGGTAAGGTCCGCGATCAAGGTAGAAAGGTTTACCAAGCGACTAAGCCGTTGCGGCCATAGACCTTAGTCGGTGGTCACAATGGAATCAGGGTGGCAATTCGTGAGATTTGCATGCGGATGTCACCAGGCGGCGGCCGTTATGCGTTCTTGCTGGCCACGTAAGGCGGCGCCGTCGAGCCGAAAGTGAGCCCTCGTCTCCGGCATTCGTCGAGCCATGCGGCGTCGCTATCGATGAGACGATGTTTCGCAGAGTCGGATCAGGCAAGCTGTAGCGATTGTCAGGGCTGAGCAGAGGTCCGGTGTGGTTTGCCGGGTGACGTGATTTCCGCCTTTGCACGTGTGCGAACGGCTGCTGACGTAGAGTTGGCGACCACCACTCAACAGGACCTCCCGTCGAAGCAGTGATCGCCGCTATGAAACTTCGCACAAAGCTTAGTCTCGCTGTTGTAATTCCTTCTGCCTGCTTGCTTGCTTTCGGCGCCTCTACCATTTGGCGGAGTAGCCAGCAGGTCGGCGAGCTGCGTAGCGTGCAAACGCTGACCGACTTCGGCGTGCGCGTCAGTGCTTTCATTCACGAAACGCAAAAGGAGCGGGGCGCCACGGCTGGCTTTCTCGGCAGCAAGGGCTCGAAATTCGGCCAGAAGCTGGCAGACCAGCGAAAGCTAACCAACGGCCAACTCGAGCAGTTCCAAACGTTCCTGGCGACTTTCGATCCCACCGATCATGGCGAGCAGTTCGCCAACGCCGTTGGGGAAGCAGAGACGCTCATAGAGTCGCTCGGCAAGACGCGTACCGCGGTCGATCGCTTGGCAATCGCAACGCCCAAGGCAATTGGCTACTACACATCGGTCAACACCGCGTTGCTCGAAGCGACGAGTCGCGCATCGGCAGCAACGGGCGTCGGTGAGATAACAACCAGGATCTTGGCCTACAACGCTTTTCTCAAGTCCAAAGAACGGGCCGGCATCGAACGTGCCGTTCTGTCGAACACCTTCGCCCGCGACTCGTTTGGCCCGGGGATGTACGAAAAGTTCACGTCCTTGGTCGCCTTGCAAGATGCGTACTTGGAGGAGTTTTTGACCACGTCCGACGAAGCAGACCAGCAATATTTCCGCGAAACGCTAGCCAGCCCTTGCGTCGCGAAAGTCGCCGAAATGCGTGACATCGCGGTCGCGAATTCGTCAACCGGCGGATTCGGCGTCGAGGCAACCGTCTGGTTCGACACCATCACCAAGAAAATCAACCTGCTGAAGAAGGTCGACGACGAACTTGCAATCCGATTGAAGGCACATGCTCAAGAGCTATCGGCGGCAGCCGTTGCTCAACTCTGGTGGACGCTCGTCATAACAAGTTTCGCAGTCGTCACGGCAGGCTTAATTGGATTTACCGCGGTCCGGTCGACGCTCCAGCGGCTGCAAGTTGTCACGTCCCGTGTGCGAGACATTGCCGAAGGCGAGGGCGACCTCACCCGGCGGGTCGAAACCACATCTGACGAACTAGGAGAACTTGCACGCTGGTTCAATGCCTTCATGGACAAGCTAGAGCAGACGATTGGCGCCATTGCGGGCGCCGCCAACGAGCTGACGCAAAGTGCAAGCGAGTTGCAGGGCGCCGCGAATCATCTCAACGAAGGCGCCGATCGCTCGAAGCAGCATGTCGACTCGATGACCGTGCAAGCCGACGCCATGCGAGAGAGGATCGGCCAAGCAGCGGCCTCCGCCGAACAACTTTCAACCGGCATGAAAACCGCCTCCGATTCGATTGGCGACATACGCCGCGCGATTGACGAAATCGCCACTCAGTCCAGCAAGTCTTCAGCCGTCGCCGGAACCGTTGGCGCCTCGGTCGAGCAGAGCAACGAGCGGATATCTCACCTCTCTACTGCCGCCAAAGAGATTGCGTCGGTCGTCTCGCTGATAGAGGATGTCGCCGAGCAGACAAACCTGCTGGCCCTCAACGCAACGATCGAAGCGGCGCGTGCTGGGGAAGCCGGCAAGGGCTTTGCCGTCGTCGCTACGGAGGTCAAGGAGCTTGCCCAGCAATCCGCCAAAGCGACCGAAGGCATCCGTCAATGCGTCAACTCGATGCAGTCATGCACGGGGGAAACCGTTGACGCGATCGGAGGGATTGAGCGTGCCTTCGACACGGTAGCCGAACTGATCGGCACGATCGACTCGGCCGTGACCGAGCAGAGCGAAGGCGTAAGCGCCATCGCCACGGTCGTCGACGAGTCCGCCGAGGCATCGGCGATGGTGAGTTCGTCACTGCAAGAGACATCTCGGTCGAGCGACACCGTGGCACAAAGCGCCCAAGTGGTCGACGAAACCGTTCGCGGCACCGCCGCCAGCGCCGAACAGACTGGCAACTCCGGCGTCCGCGTCTCCGAACTGGCCGCCAAGCTCCAAGACCTGACCTCGCAGTTCGTCTACCGAAGCTGAGATAGTGCACTCTGGGACACGACCCCGTGCGTACAGCTGTAGCCTAACGTCTGCTGCGTCCAATAGGCATATTCGTTGTGCAGAGAGTCTGTTTTGCCAATGGATTCGCGTTTGCTCCGGCAGATTCATCTGGCTTCTGGCACAGCGATCCCCTCGGCGCAAGACAGCTGTTGGGCTAGGCAGCAGTCGTTAGCGAAGGCCTTTAACGATATCGCAACTGGCCAAGAATTCTCCCAGCTGGCCTAAAACGGCGGCCTAAAACCGATTGCAGAAGTTTTGCGATTCGTGTGCTAGAACGACAATTGCCCTTTTCTAACCTTTGGGGCAGCGTCGCCGTAAGTCGTTGAGCGACGAGGTCGCGAGCAGAAGCTCTCTTCCCAATCGCGCAGTTTTGCGCACGAAAAAAATAAATGAGCGACGTCTGGCGCCAGCGGCAGAATTATTTTTGTGCAAAGCGACGCCTAGCGGCATCGCTCTGGAAACAGCATGCCGAGAAAAGCGAGTGGGCGATACTGGATTCGAACCAGTGACCTCTGCGGTGTGAACACAGCGCTCTAACCAACTGAGCTAATCGCCCGACGAGATGTCGGCAGAAGTCTCACTTGCCGACGAGCTAAAGTTTATCCCGCCGGGGCGAGCGTCGCTAGCCGACCTCGAGACTCGCAGCACGCCGAGCGGTGCTTAGCAAGCCGGCTACTTGGACTTCGCTACTTCGGAATCGGTGTCAGCCGAATCGACCTCTGAGTCTGCTTCAGGCTGCGGCGGTTCGAATGCGGGAGCGGAGGGCTCTTGCTGTTCGTCGTAGTCGATCGAGTCGGCCGGCTCGGAGTGGACGGCGTCACGGACGCTGTCCTGCACGCCTGCCATGCCCTTCTTGAACTCGGTGAGGCTCTTGCCCATCGATCGCGCCACCGACGGCAACCGGCTACCGAACAGCAGCACGGCAATGACGCCGATCACTGCCATTTCAAAGGGGCCAGGGCTGAGAAAAGCAAGCATGGTTTTGGGAATCTCCGCGAACTCAAAGAGCATCGCCGTTTGCGGCGTAACTGTGTCGGGCGCTTAGCGCCGGCAATCAGGACTTGTCCTCGGATGACGAATTCGACTTGTCGTCGATGCCCTTAATGCCCTTCTTAAACTCCGTGATGCTCAGCCCTAAGGAGCGCGCGACGCTCGGCAGTCGCGTGCCAAATAGCAGCAGCACGATCAGCAGCAAGATTGCGAATTGCCACACGCCAAAGCTGAACATTCGATTCCTAGTTTGCCTGCACGAGGCCGTTGAAGGGGGAGACTTTTGCCTGCTGATAGTGTGATTGCGAAGTGGCTCGGCAGCAATCCGCTTCGGGCCTGTGGCGTGCGTCGCTCGTTGATCTAGCAAGACGCAAGTGACGGGCCGCAAAGTGTTTACTGCTGTAATTCTACGATAGGCCCGACAGTCGTCAAATCGACAATCGGTGCGATTATCGGCATTAGGGCGAATCGAACGGCCGTTAGCGATGAAATCGCCTTGCCCTACCGCAGGCGACCGCCGGGGCGGGCGGCGACCCAGGGGTCGCGGGCCACTTCGCCGGCGTCGTAGCGGTAGTAGACTTCCAGGCACATGGCCGCCATGGCGGTGGTGTAGACGCGGCCGCCGTAGCCACCCCACAGTGAATTGGGACTCCAGCTGCCGGCATTCGGTCCGCCGCTCACTTGGGTCCCGACGAGCGTCCGCGACATCGCATCGTTCCAAGCTCGCCATGCTTGCTCGGCGAGGCGGTCGCTGGTGCGATGGTGGTGCAACGCAAGCGATGCGTAGTACCAGTAGTAGTAGTTCGCCCGGCCCTGTCCCGGCAGAGTTCCGAGGATGTGTTGAATGGCTTCATTGCTCGCCGGCGACGCTGCGGTCGGCCAGCCCAGAATCTGCCGGCAGTAAAACGACTCGGCGGTCATCGTCCGACTCGTTGCTCCGCGAGGTTGGTAGCACGCCAAGCCACCGGCGGCGCCGCGACGCGTCGACCGAACAAAGCGTTCGATGCTCGACCAAACGGTCGGCGGCACGTCGACGTGGGCAAGCTCAGCACTACGTAGCGCCATGATGATC